>JAQVLS010000005.1 GCA_028704035.1 Desulfotomaculaceae bacterium
CATTGACGAGGCTATGGCCGGCTTCTGCGACCAGATTGAAGTTGTGATCAATGAAGATAATTCCGTTATGGTCATTGATAATGGACGGGGCATTCCAGTAGATATACAATCCCAAACAGGACGCCCGGCTGTGGAAGTAGTGCTGACCATACTGCATGCCGGCGGCAAGTTTGGCGGCGGAGGCTATAAAGTATCAGGCGGTCTGCATGGTGTTGGTGTTTCAGTGGTAAACGCGCTTTCTGAGTGGCTTGAGGTGGAGGTCAGGCGCAACGGGAATGTTTATTATCAAAAATATAACAGGGGTATTCCGGTTACTGAATTAAAAATTATTGGGGAAAGCAAAAGCGACGGCACTAAAATAATATTTAAACCCGATCCCGAAATTTTTGAAGAGCTTGTTTTTAACCATGATACACTAGCTCTGCGTTTAAGGGAGTTATCTTTCCTGAATGCGGGTTTGAAAATAATTCTTAAAGACAAGCGCTCAGACCAGATAGTGGAGTACGAGCATGAGGGCGGCATTAGAGATTACGTTACTCATCTGAACAGGAGTAAAACACCGCTTCATCCCAAACCGATTTACTTACAAAAACAGAAAGATGATGTGCTGGTGGAAATAGCCCTGCAGTACACAGATTCCTATGCCATAGATAATATTTTTTCTTATGCCAACAACATCAACACTATCGATGGAGGAACGCACGAGGCTGGTTTTAAGGCCGCTCTCACCCGGGTGATTAATGATTACGGGCGCAAATACAACCTGCTGAAAAACGGTGTGAGTAACCTGCTGGGAGAAGATATCAGGGAGGGTATAACAGCGGTGCTCAGCGTGAAGGTGCCGGAGCCGCAATTTGAGGGACAGACCAAGACAAAACTAGGCAACAGTGAAGTAAGAGGTATTGTTGATACGGTGGTGAGCGAGGGGTTGGGCACATATCTCGAGGAAAACCCCTCCATTGCCAAGGGTATTCTGGAGAAATCCATCACCTCCTTCCGGGCGCGCGAGGCTGCCCGCAAGGCCAAAGAACTGACCAGACGCAAAAGCGCCCTGGAAAGTACAACCCTGCCGGGTAAACTGGCGGACTGCTCCGAGCGCGACCCGGCTGCCTGCGAGCTATATCTCGTGGAAGGTAACTCCGCCGGCGGATCGGCCAAGCAGGGAAGGGACAGGCGCTTTCAGGCCATACTGCCGTTAAGGGGTAAAATTTTAAATGTTGAGAAAGCGCGCCTGGATCGGATCCTGGCTAATGAAGAGATCCGTTCCATGATTACAGCCCTGGGAACGGGCATCAGTGAAGATTTTGACATATCCAAGGCCAGGTACCACAAGATTGTCCTGATGTCTGACGCTGATATTGACGGCGCTCACATCAGGACACTGCTGCTCACGTTTTTTTACCGCTATATGAAACCGCTAGTAGATGCGGGATATATTTATATCGCGCTGCCGCCTTTATACAGGGTGAAGAAAGGGAAAAGCGAACATTATGTGTATAACGACGGCGATTTAGAAAAACTTTTAAAACAGATCGGCAGAGGTGGCATTTCCATCCAGCGGTATAAAGGTTTGGGTGAAATGAACGCTACCCAATTATGGGAAACCACTATGAATCCTGATTCCAGAACGATGATGCAGGTTACCCTGGAAGACGCTATTGAGGCAGACTCTATCTTTTCCATGCTGATGGGGGACAGGGTTGAGCCGCGCCGGAATTATATCATGGAAAACGCACGCCTGGTGCGAAACCTGGATGTGTAAAGAATCACCTGATTTTTACCGCCAAATAAAAAAACAGACTAAAATAAACCACCCTTTATTCCGGGTGGTTTATTTTTAATGGTGTGATGTTGAAAACGTTTGCCTTTCCTACATAAAACCACTTCTTTCTAAAAAAGTGGTTTAGAATTTCAGATAGATTCTAATTATTAGTAAAAGCAAGTATTCAAGAGCCTGTACAAGACATACAGAGCTAGTTTCCAGATATTACCTGAGGGTGGATTTGCATCGGTATGGTAACATTTAAATTAAAACAGTTGCCATTATTTGTAAACGAAAGCGGGGGAGGGAGTTCCAGCAGTTAAGAGCACAGGGTTACTGTATTATTGCCGCAACAATCAAAGAGTCGGTAGTAGACAATTAAATATAGATTAGTCCAAGTTTAAGTGAAAGGGAGCTGAAAGCCTGCAATAAAACAAATAGTAAGATTTGTAATAAATCCACCGTCCTTTTTCCAAAAAGATGACCAAGGAGGGGACAAGAAATGAAAACGATCACTGTCTATAGGCCGACAAGGACAAAAAAGGCAAAATCCCTGCTTCTTGTGGCGCTGCTCCTGGCAATGGCTTTTTTAGCCGGCGCTGTTACGGAAAAATCAGCCCACTTCCTGCAGGATGTTATAGCGGCTGCGCCTGTTGCGCTTAATGAGTTGAAATCTTTTTTCCGGGAAAAAATTATATTCAAGGTGGGCACGATAGTCGAACAGGTTAAATGGTCAACGGTAATCATAATTTCAATAATAATGCAGGGAGGATCTCACGTCATCAGGGGGCCTTAAAAATATAAAAATAGAGTGGGGGAGGTGTTTGGTTGGGGAAAAAAATAATTATTATCTCGCGGCGCTGGCCGCAGACATTACTGGGCAGGTTTGGGCAGAATTTGAAACTTGCCCCCCGGAAAACCGGTAGAAATATCTTTCGTACGTACGCCGATAAGAGAAAGACGGAATAATAAAAAGATTTGAGGTGAGGTAGTTTGATTGCATGAAACCCTCCAGGTGTTATTAGGTCTGGAGGGGAAACCGGGCTCCGGTACTGCCACAGCGGCTAATAGGCTGTAATTAACGGGGTTACTGCTCGACGCCCCGGGGTAGATCTGCCCTTATTTTAAGCTGTGCCGCAAAAAGGCAGTTATAAAAACGCAGGTTCATATTTTAATAAAGGAGAATTTGAGCGGGCTGAAGAAGCCTGCTTTTTTTCACCAGGAGTAGTAGTTTAGTCATAAATTGCATTTGTACGTTTATTTTGGTATAATTCCCCTGGTAGTTTGATGTGGAGGTGACCAACTTGCCGTCTTCAACCGGTAAAGTGGTTCCGCTTGATATAAATGTAGAAATGAAAAACTCCTACCTGGATTACGCCATGAGCGTTATTGTGGCACGGGCTCTGCCGGACGTAAGGGACGGCTTAAAACCTGTACATCGCCGTATTCTTTATGCCATGCATTCCCTTGGCCTGACGGCGGATAAGCCTCACCGCAAATCCGCCTATATAGTAGGTGAGGTCCTAGCCAAGTATCACCCGCACGGTGATTCTTCCGTGTATGACGCGCTGGTTCGGCTGGCCCAGGATTTTTCCAGCCGCTACCCCCTGGTGGACGGACACGGCAACTTTGGCTCTGTAGACGGGGACTCAGCGGCAGCCATGCGGTATACGGAAACGCGTATGGCTAAAATAACCAAGGAAATGCTGGTGGATATAGAAAAAGAAACAGTTGATTTTATCCCCAACTACGATGATAAGAACGAGGAACCAACAGTTCTGCCATCCCGTATACCAAACCTGCTTATTAACGGGTCGGCCGGCATAGCTGTGGGTATGGCTACCAATATTCCACCCCATAACCTGGGCGAAGTAATAGACGGAATTATTATGTTGATTGACAAACCAGAGGTGGAAATTAAAGATATCATGACTGTGATCAAAGGACCTGATTTTCCCACCGGCGGCAAAATCATGGGACGGGAAGGTATCTGGAACGCCTACCACACCGGTAGAGGAACTATCAAGGTGCGTGCCCAGACAATGATCGAAAAAACAGGCACGGGTAGAAATTGTATCATTGTTAATGAAATACCCTATCAGGTCAACAAAGCCCGGTTAATCGAGAAAATAGCAGACCTGGTAAAAGATAAGAAAATTGATGGCATCAGCGATCTACGGGATGAATCGGACCGGCGCGGGATGAGGATTATGATTGAACTCAAGCGGGATGCGAACCCGCAGGTGCTCCTGAACCAGCTTTACAAGCACACCCAGATGCAGGACAGCTTCGGTGTAAACATGCTGGCTCTGGTAGATGGACAGCCCCGGGTTTTAAACCTGAAGCAGATTCTGTTTTACTACCTGGAACACCAAAAAGATGTGATAGTCAGGCGCACCCGCTTTGAACTGAGGAAGGCGGAGGAGCGCGCACATATTTTAGAAGGACTGCGCATAGCCATCGCTTACCTGGACGAGGTCATAAGAATTATCAGGGCGTCCCGTACCACCGATCTGGCGAAAAAAGCTTTATGCGAAAAATTTGATCTGTCAGGCAAACAGGCCGAGGCTATTGTCGAAATGCGCCTCCGCCAGTTAACCGGCCTGGAGCTTGAAAAGCTTGAGAAGGAATACAATGAGCTCGTGGGCCGGATCGCTTACCTGCGCGGCATTCTGGCCAGTGAGAAGAAGATCCTTGAAATTATAAAGAAAGAACTTTTAGTTATTAAGAAAAAATTTGAAGACCCGCGGCGCTCCTTCATATCGGATGAAGAGGTAGCATTGGGGATCGAGGATCTGATTCCGGAAGAGGACGTCGTAATTACAATAACCAACCAGGGCTACATAAAGAGAATTCCCCTGGATACTTACAGAAACCAGCGCAGGGGCGGCCGCGGCGTGATGGCTATGGGTACCAAGACGGAAGATTTCTTGCGGCACCTCTTTGTGACTACAACCCATCACTTTTTCCTGTTTTTCACCAACCGGGGCAAGGTATTTCGCCTAAAAGTACATGAAATACCCGAAGCCGGGCGGCAGGCCAAGGGCACTGCGATCGTTAACCTGCTTTATATTGACGGCGATGAAAAAGTTACGGCGGTAATCCCGATCAAAGAATTTGACCCTGAACAATACCTGTTAATGGGCACCCGGCACGGCCTGGTCAAAAAAACATCCCTAGATCAGTATGACAGCTCCCGGCGGGACGGCATTATAGCCATCTTCCTAAATAAGGAAGATCAGCTTGTTGATGTAAAACTTACCAACGGAGAAGAGCAAGTAGTGCTGGCGACTAAGAAAGGGCAGGCAATTCGTTTCTCAGAGGAGCAGGTGCGCCCGATGGGCCGCAATACACGCGGTGTAAAAGGAATTAAGCTGGCGGCCAATGACGTGGTTGTAGGTATGGAGATCGTGCGGCCTAAAGCATATTTGCTCACGGTAACTGCCAACGGATTTGGCAAACGGACCCTGCTTACCGCGTACCGCGCCCAGATCAGGGGCGGCAAAGGTGTTATTAACATCAAAGTGAATAAGAGGAACGGTCTTGTTGTGGCTGTACAGGTGGTTAAAAACGATGAGGAAATTATGATGGTCAGCTCTGAAGGGATAGCGATCAGATTCGGCGCCGAGAATATCTCTAAAATTGGCCGGGCTACCCAGGGTGTTACCCTGATGAAGCTTGATCAGGGTGATACAGTGGTGGCGGTAGCCAGAGTACATTTAGACGAATAAACACACCTCATTGACGGGTATTGCATTACCATATTATTCTGTGATAAACGAAGGTTGGCAGAGTTTATTTTAATATTTCACCCTTAAATCATAGAAATGAGGGTATGCCCTTATTGACATGTTATGTTATTATTTACATATATTAACATTAATAATTAAGAATATTTGTCCTGAACATTTCTTTATTGTTTAGCGTCGGCGGGTCTTATGAAAAAGACGCTTTACTATGTTAAGGCTTTTAAGAATAATAACGAATGTGAATGTCATGCTAACGCCTAAACGGCGTTTTTTTGTATGACTCCGGATTTACTTGTTTTTGCATATAAATTGTTATAAAATAATTTGGTAGTTAAAAGGACTTGATTGGAGGCATTTTTCGTGGTTGAAAAGGGAACCTGGTCTATAAAAAAAGGCCTTGCGGAAACGTTAAAGGGCGGCGTGATCATGGATGTCACAAATCCCGAGCAGGCTAAGATAGCGGAAGAGGCAGGGGCTTGCGCTGTAATGGCTTTGGAACGGGTTCCGGCGGATATCAGGGCTGCCGGAGGTGTGGCCAGGATGGCCGACCCCACTATAATTACACGTATTATGGAGTCCGTTACAATTCCTGTAATGGCTAAAGCCCGCATCGGCCATTTTGTTGAAGCCCGGATTTTGGAAGCGCTGGGTGTGGACTGTGTTGACGAAAGTGAAGTACTAACGCCGGCGGATGAAAACTTCCACATAGATAAAAATTCCTTCAATGTGCCGTTTGTTTGCGGCGCCCGCAATTTGGGCGAGGCGCTCAGGCGCATTGGCGAGGGAGCGGCAATGATTAGGACCAAAGGGGAGCCCGGCACCGGAAACGTGGTTGAGGCTGTAAGGCATATTAGAATGGTGATGGGAGAGATCAGGCGCGTGCAAAATCTGCCGCGAGAGGAATTAATGTCAGCGGCGAGGGAAATGGGGGCGCCGTATCACCTGTTATTGGAGGTAGCGGAATCCGGGAGTCTGCCGGTGGTAAACTTTGCCGCCGGAGGCATAGCCACTCCCGCCGACGCGGCCTTAATGATGAACCTGGGATGCGATGGCATCTTTGTCGGGTCCGGTATATTCAAGTCAAAAGATCCCGCCGCCAGGGCAAAAGCTATAGTTGCGGCCACCACTCACTATAACGACCCGCAAATCCTGGCGGAGATCTCCAAAAATCTGGGCGAGGCCATGCCCGGTCTGGAAATACAAACTATCGCTCCTGAACAAAGAATGCAGGACCGGGGCTGGTAATCCGGAAGTCGGTCGTCAGAAAGTCGGGAAAAAGATATTAGCACAGGTTTAACAAGGTTTTAAGGATTATCAGGATTAAAATAGATCAGCTATGTTTTTGTAATATTTGGAATAGCGTGGATTTATATTTAGCTCTTGCAAATTATTGTCGAGTGTAGTAGTATTTTAAACATATTTAATTTTGACATACTAACCCGGTGAAGGGGTAAAGTAATCTGCCGAAATTTTCAGAGAGCCGGTGGTAGCTGCAAACCGGCAATTTCGTCAGGACGAAAGGCTCCCCTGAGGGGGTCCGCTGAAAGCAGCAGTAGGCGGGCACGGGCGGTTCCCGTTATCACATACTCGAGAGGACCGGATAATATCCGGTCAACAAGGGTGGCACCGCGGGAGAAAAACCTCTCGTCCCTGTATAATTTTACAGAGACGGGGGGTTTAAATAATTTAAGGTGATTTTTTTATTTTAATGAAAGGGGATATTAAAAAATTGCAGGATAAACAATATTTAATGATACCGGGACCGACACCTGTGCCTCCGGTGGTGACAGCAGCCATGTCGATGCCGATCATCGGGCACCGGACGGAAAATTTTGCCCAGATGCATGAACAGATAGTGAAAAAGGTGCAAAAGGTTTTTCAGACTAAAAACGACCTCTTTATAATTACAAATACCGGCACCGGCGCTCTGGAGATGGCCATCGCCAATACCGTAAACCCCGGAGACAAGGTTCTGGCTCTGATCACCGGTAATTTTGGCGAGAGGTTTACCAACATCGCCAAGGCTTACGGCGGCGATGTGATAGAGGTGAACTTCGGCTACGGCAATGATGTGAATTTGAATGTGGTCAAGGGGGAAATGGAGAAGAACCCCGACATTAAGGTTGTCCTGGCCACTCAGAACGAAACGTCTACCGGTGTCTGCAACGATATAGAGGGTATCGGCGCTCTGGTGGCAAAAACCCCTGCGCTGCTACTGGTAGACGGTGTCAGCGGTGTGGGCGGCATAGAAATAAAAATGGACGAGTGGGGCATCGACATGCTCTGCACGGCTTCCCAGAAGGCATTTATGCTGCCGCCCGGCCTAGCTATGGTAAGTGTCAGCGACAAGGCCTGGGAAGTTTCGAACAAAAACAAATCTCCTCGTTTTTATTTCAGTCTGCCGGCTTTCAAAAAAGTCTATGATAAATGGAATACGGCTTATACACCATCTGTATCGTTGTTCTACGGACTTAACGCGTCACTGGACATGATGCTGGCCGAGGGGTTGGAGAATGTATACGAGCGCCACGCCATTTTAGCCAGGGCTACCCGGGCGGCTGTTAGGGCACTGGGATTAAAGCTCCTGGCGGAGGACCGCTGTGCGTCGAACGTGCTGACTGGAGTGTGGGGCCCGGAAAACATTGGCGCGGATGAACTGCGCAAAATCATCAAGAACAATTACGGAGTGACTTTTGCCGGCGGGCAGGGCCCGGTCAAGGGTAAAATATTCCGTATTGCCCACATGGGATTCTGCGACAAAATGGACGTCGTGATCGCGGTAAGCGCTCTTGAAATGGGTCTGGCGCAGGCCGGCTATCCCGTGGAGCTGGGAGTTGGCGTGAAAGCAGCCCAGGAAGTATTTTTAGGGAGGTAATTGTTGATGAAAGTACTTGTACTGGACAACGTTGAAGAAGAAGGCCTGCAGGCTCTGCGGCGGGAGACTGACATAGAGGTTGATACCAGAAACAAAATGTCTGAGGATGAACTTGTGGAAATTATCGGCGCCTATGACGGTATGATTGTGCGCAGCGCCACCAAGGTAACCGCCAGGGTGCTGGAACACGCCACAAAAATGAAAGTAGTCGGTCGTGCCGGGGTGGGCGTCGACAACATAGATATTGCCGCCGCTACCGCCAGGGGGGTCCTCGTAGTCAACGCGCCCGGCGGTAATACAATAGCAGTGGCCGAGCTGACCATGGCCATGATGCAGTCTCTGGCCCGCAACATTCCCCAGGCCAACGCCAGCCTGCGCGTAGGCAAATGGGATAAGAAAGCGTACAAGGGCGTTGAACTGCGAGATAAAATTCTCGGTATAATCGGCCTGGGACGGATCGGTTCGGCCGTGTCCAAGCGAGCACAGGGCATGGAAATGACAGTTGTGGCCTATGACCCCTATATCACTGAGGAAAAAGCGGAAATGCAAGGCGTCAAACTTATTCCCCTGGAAGAGCTATACAAAAATGCTGACTTTATCACTGTGCACCTGCCAATGACCAAGGAGTCCAGACACCTTTTGGGTAAAGAAGCCTTTAACCTAATGAAGCCGGGGGTGAGGATTGTAAACTGCGCGCGGGGCGGCGTGATAGATGAAACTGCTTTGTATGAAGCAATGAAATTAGGTAAAGTTGCCGGGGCGGCGCTGGATGTTTTTGAAAATGAACCCAATACCGGCAGTCCCCTTTTTGAATTAAATAACTTTATCGCCACACCCCATTTGGGCGCGTCCACGTCGGAGGCGCAGCTGTGCGTGGCCTGCGATGTAGCCGAAGAAGTGGTAGCAGCGCTGAGAGGGGATTTAGTAAAGAACACAGTCAATATTCCGTCTCTCAGCCCGAAAATTATGGCTGCGGTCAAGCCATTTCTTTCGTTGGCCGAAAAGATGGGCAGGTTTACCGCCCAGTTGATCAGCGGGCGGGTGAATAAAATAGAGATCACTTATAGCGGCGACCTGGCCAACCAGGAGGTGGGACCTATTACCACCGCGCTGTTAAAGGGGTTTCTGGACACTATCCTGCAGGAAATGGTTAACTATGTAAACGCATCGCTTCTGACAAGAAACCGGGGTATCACTGTTGTTCAAAAACAGGCTGAACAAGAAGGAGACTATGCCAACCTGATATCAGTCCAGATTATTTCAGACAAGGATGATATTTCGGTGGAAGGCACTGTTTTCAGAGGACACGATCCCCGTATAGTATCTATTAACGGCTATCACGTCGACGCGGTTCCCGAAGGGCACATCCTTTATGTTCCGCATATAGACAAACCGAGGATTATCGGACCGGTGGGCAACCTCATCGGCGTCCACAATATAAATATTTCATCGATGCAGGTCGGACGCAAGGTGGTAGGCGGGAAAGCCGTAATGCTGCTCAGCGTTGACGGCCTAGTGCAGGATGATACACTGGCGGAAATTGCCAAGATTGACGGAGTGCTGGGCGTCAAAAACGTCATCATCTAAAAAACAAGATCGGGGACATACCTCGGCTCCAAAGCCAATCCCCAATAAGAGGCGTGTCCCCATTTCTCTGTCTTGGTATCATGAAACGACACAATGCTGCAGAAATACCTATGACAGAGGTATGGCCCCAAAGAGCCACAATAAAAAAGTGTCAACAACCCCGTCCCCTGACACCCCGATCCATATTTTACAAATACGCGTCCATGTAGTATAATGGTTGAGCTTTACATATCGTTAATTTCTAATGGGGGCAGATTACATGCTTGATCTAAAATTTGTGCGCGGCAACTCGCAGAAGGTGCAGGAAGCCCTGGCCAGCCGCGGAGCAAAACTTTCACTCGCAGAATTTATCCGGCTTGACGAGCAGCGTCGCGAAAAACTTTTTACCGTAGAACAGATGAAGAACCGGCGCAATGTTGTCTCAGAGGAGATCGGCCGGCTGAAAAAAGTCGGCAAAGACGCACCGGACATGGTTGTGGAAATGCGCGACCTTTCCAGGTCGATCAAAAAAAAAGACGAAGAGATTAAGGTAGTAGAGGGCAGGCTGCAGGAGATCTTGCTGGATATTCCAAATATCCCGCACGAGTCGGTGCCGGTGGGAGTGGACGCCGCTGACAACCCGGTTGTGCGCGAGTGGGGGAAGCCCAGGGATTTTGGCTTTAGTCCCAGGCCTCACTGGGAAATTGGGGAAAACCTGAATATACTCGACTTTGAGCGGGGCGGCAAGGTCACCGGGGCGAGGTTCTGTTTTTACAAAGGGCTCGGCGCCAAGCTGGAACGGGCATTGATCAGCTTTATGCTGGATCTGCACACCAGTGAACATGGTTATACGGAAATATTTCCGCCCTTCATGGTCAACCGCGACAGCATGATCGGCACCGGGCAGCTGCCCAAATTTGCCGAGGACATGTTCAAAATAGAAGGAACGGAGTATTATCTCATTCCTACGGCTGAAGTGCCGGTAACCAACCTGTATCGCAACGAGATCCTGGACGGCGATAAATTGCCTATTTTGCACTGCGCCTACAGCGCCTGTTTCAGGGCTGAGGCGGGCGCCGCCGGTCGCGATACCAGGGGCTTAATCCGGCTGCACCAGTTCAATAAGGTGGAATTGGTCAAGTTCTGTAAACCGGGGGAATCTTACGATGAATTGGAAAAGCTGACCGGGAACGCGGAAAGGGTGCTTCAGCTTCTGGGGCTGCCCTACCGGGTTGTGCTCCTGTGCACCGGCGATACGGGCTTCTCATCGGCGAAAACATACGATCTTGAGGTTTGGCTGCCCAGCTACCAGGACTACAAGGAGATTTCCTCCTGTAGCAACTTTGGTGATTTCCAGGCGCGGCGAGCCGGTATCAGATACAGGAACGACAAAGGCAAGGCTGAGCTGGCACATACCCTGAACGGATCGGGGCTGGCAGTGGGCCGGACGGTAGCCGCAATCATGGAGAACTGCCAGGAGGCCGACGGGACGATAACCATACCGGAGGTGCTGCGGCCGTATATGGGTGGTCTGGACAGGATCGGTTTATAGCAGGTTTATTGACACCGTATTTAATCTATGTTAGACTTTATAATGCCTTAAGAAGCATACAACCTTAATACGGATGATAAACTTGATATGATAAGCAAATTGGATGAAAAGGAAATTACCAAGGACGATTTCCTACAATCAATCCGACGTCCGACGACCGACGACTGAATTGGAGGGGTGTCCGAGCGGTTGAAGGAGGCGGTCTTGAAAACCGTTGGTCCTTTACGGGTCCCGTGGGTTCGAATCCCACCCCCTCCGCCAATATTTGATACCGGACATTTTTTCAGTTTTAATTTTGACTGGAAAGCAATAAAAATGTAAAATATAATATATAAGATTTATGGAGAGTTGGCCGAGTAGGTTGAAGGCGCTCGCCTGCTAAGCGAGTATACGGGCATAAACCTGTATCGAGGGTTCGAATCCCTCACTCTCCGCCAGAAAGAAACGGCAGTTTTCCGTCAGGAAAGCTGCCGTTTCTTTCTGGATTCTTATAAACATTTTTAAATATCTTGTTTTGCGGATTTATTTACTTGGGCAATTCAACAGAATTTAATTCCTATCCAAAGCACAAGCATCCATCCTCTTTCCGGCTCATATTATACTTCAGTGAATGAAGCAATTAACAAATATTTGAAATCTATTTGCCAAATATAACTTTTTCGTAACAATTCTTAAGCAATTTGTAAAGCAATAACGCAAAAAAATTGGTATTGTGTAGAAAAAGGGCATACCAGGACCAGCCAAAAGGCGTCGTGGGATTTTGAATTAGACTTTGGGACGGAGCGTGAATATTAACAAATGGCAGGGGATGGAAAGCCTGGGTTTGATGAGCGTCATGAACAGAGCCCACTTCACTCGAGACGCTATATGCCGGGACTGGATGGACTGCGGGCCCTGGCGGTGATAGCGGTGATTGCTTACCATCAAGATATGCCCTGGGCTCCGGGAGGGCTCCTGGGCGTATGCTTATTCTTTGTGCTGTCCGGTTACCTTATCACCGACATTTTGGTTGCCCAATGGAAGCCTTCGGCAGGGCTAAACCTGAAAGAATTCTGGCTGAGCCGGGCGCGGCGGTTGTTGCCCGCCCTGTTTGTCATGCTGACGGGGGTTATAATCTGGATTTCTTTATTCGATCCGACCCGGCTGTCGTCCCTGTGGGACGACGTTCTAGCCGCGTTATTCTATGCAAACAACTGGTGGCAAATCTTTCACAATGTATCTTACTTTGACAGCTTCGGGCTGCCTTCGCCTTTAGGGCACCTGTGGTCTTTAGCTGTGGAAGAACAGTTTTATCTGGTTTGGCCTTTGCTATTGGGGCTGGGCTTGCGCTATATTACACAACGAGGCCGCTTAGCCGGTTTAATAGCAGCCCTGGCTATGGCTTCAGCCGCCGCGATGGCCATTGTATATACGCCCGGCCTGGATCCCAGCCGTGTCTACTATGGCACCGATACACGCGCTTTTTCTTTGCTTATTGGCGCGGTACTGGCGCTCATATGGCCCAGCCGAAAAATGTCTGACAATCTGTCTCCCGGGGGCCGTATGGGGCTCGATGCCGCCGGAGGGGCGGCGCTTCTGGTTGTGTTATGGATGATTTGGCAAAGCAATCAATACCATTCATCCCTATATTACGGCGGTCTTTTGCTTTTCTCTGTCGCTGCAGCCGTGGTGGTGGCAGTACTGGCTCATCCCGCCAGCCGGTTGGGCCGGATTTTCGGCGTCCAACCCCTGCGGTTCCTGGGTGTCTGTTCATATGGGATCTATCTGTGGCACTACCCGGTGATTGTGCTGACAAGCCCCGCCGTTAACACCGGAGGGCCGGACATCCAGCTGGCGCTGGGGCAGACAGCCTTGAGCGTTTCCCTGGCGGTATTTTCCTGGTTCTTCATCGAAGCGCCGATTCGCCGCGGCTATTGGAAAGAATTTTTGCCGGGGCTGCTGTGTCAATTAAAGGGGTGGCAAAAACCTTTGGGGATCCCGGGAAAGGGTGCTTTGACAGTGTTTTTAAGTGTGCTTATTCTTGCGGTTAGCGGGTGCGCAATGATCGGCCAGACGAAACAAACGAATATAGAACCCGGGATCGCCGGCGCATTGGAACAAACAAAGCCTGTTGGGACGGGACTGCGGGAAAGTGAAGTAAATAGCGACGGGCAAAATTCCGGGGTAGCGGAAACGATTTTGGGAAATGAAGAAAATGGAACCGGGGAAAAACTTGGGGCCGAAGAAACGGCTATGGGTGAGGATAAAAAGGATTTGTTTACAGATAAAAGCGTCACTGTTATTGGAGATTCGGTCATGATCAATGTCGGACCCGAACTGAAGAAGCTTTCTCCAGATATTGTCGTGGATGCGGAACTGGGCCGGCAGATGTTTCAGGCGCCGCAGGTAATAGAAAATCTTAAAGAACAGGGTGTTCTGGGGGAGACGGTGGTGATCGCGCTGGGGTCAAATGGATCATTTACAGAGGGCCAGTTTGTGGATATACTGAACTTGCTTGGACGGGAGAGGCGGATCGTGCTGGTGAATACCCGTGTGCCGAAACCGTGGGAAAGTGTGGTCAATCAGATTTTAGCCCGGGCTGCGGCCGCTGATCCGGAAATAGAACTGGTGGATTGGCATGGGGCAAGCAGCGGCCATGACGACTATTTCTACCCCGACGGGGTCCACCTTAACCCGGCGGGAATTCAAGCTTATGCCGCGCTTGTTTCGGGCGCTTTCGCCTCGTATGATTTTTAAATGGAGAAATCAGATGAACGATATAAAAAGTAAAATACTGGTTGTTGAAGATGAGGAATCGATCAGGCGTTTTATCACCCTTAACCTGAGTGTGGTCGGATATGAAGTGGGAGAAGCGGAGAGTGGGGAGAAAGCCCTCACGATGCTAAGGAGCTTTAGGCCCGATGTTACCGTATTAGACCTGATGCTGCCGGGGATCAGCGGCTTCGAAGTCTGTCGGCAGATCCGTAAAATGATGCCCGAAACATTTGTGATCATGCTGACGGCGAAGGGGCTGGACACAGATAAAATCCTTGGCCTGGAGCTGGGTGCGGACGATTATTTGGTCAAACCATTTAACCCCTTTGAGCTGATAGCGCGGATCAAGGCCATGCTAAGGCGCAGGACACATTTTAAGGTTGGAAGAAAAGTCCTTCAAAGCGGGTATTTATGTTTGGACGTCGTGGCCAATAAATTTTTCAAAAAGGGTGTGGAAATTGAATTAACGCCGACCGAATTTGCCTTACTGAAGATGTTTATGGAAAACCAGGGGCAGGCGCTTAAGCGAAATGAAATACTGAATGCTGTCTGGGGAGAAAATTATTTTGGGGATACGAAAACTTTGGATGTACATATCAGGCGGCTGAGGGAAAAGATTGAGAATAACCCGTCTGAGCCTGATCACATAAAAACGGTTTGGGGTTCCGGGTATCGATTGCAGGCGGAGCCGGACAGGGGCACTTAATGAAAGGGAAAAGTATCCGAGTCAGGTTAACCGCCAATTTTGTGATCGTCATTATTTTCACGGTGGCGATCCTTGAAACGCTCCTTATTTATATCGTCCGCCAGAACTATTACAGCAGTCTTGAAGGCAGTCTCAACAACCAGATAAATATTTGCGCGGAGATGTACACGAAGTATTTTTCGGATACATCCCTGCAAGATAATGTGCTTTATAATGTTGACGCATTTTGGAACCAGAGTAATGCCGAGGTGCAGATTGTCGACCGGAACGGCAATATTATAATGGATTCACAGGGCAGCATTGCGCAGGAAATGACGGGTAAGGATATCGAGGAAGCTTTAACCGGCAAAACGGGTGTATGGGTTGGCTACTTAAACGGGCAAAAAGTTATGGCTGTCGCTAATCCGCTTATATCGGACGATCAAATCGCAGGCGCCCTGCGGTTTATCGCATCTTTGAGCGCTGTTGACCAGGATATTGCCAAAACGGAGAAAATCTTTATCTTAATCGGTCTGTTTGTAATCCTTATCGTGGGTTCGATCAGCATTTTTTTCGCCAATACCATCATTGTACCTTTGCAGGAAGTTACGGCGGTGGCGCAAAGAATGGCGGCGGGCAACTTTCAAATAAAGAGCAAAAAAACGCGCGATGATGAAATCGGCAAGCTTTCCGACACATTGAATTATTTGGCTGATGAAATTGTAAAAAAGGAACTGCTCAAAAATGACTTTATTTCATCTGTGTCGCATGAGCTGCGTACGCCATTGACATCCATTAAGGGCTGGGCGATAACTTTACAAAACGAAAGCTTTCAGCAGAAAGAGACGCTCAACGACGGCCTGAATATTATTTCCAAAGAGAGTGAACGGCTTACTCACATGGTTGAAGAGCTTCTGGATTTTTCCAGGTTTGTTTCCGGCCGGATCAAACTCAACCCGGAAGACGTGAGCCTGGTTAATCTGTTTAAACATTTGCACAAACAATTGACCCCCCGGGCAGTAAGGGAAAATATGGATTTTACCGTTGATTGTCCTGAAAACATGCCAAATATTTATGCGGACGCGGATCGTCTGAAACAGTTGTTTATTAATATTCTGGACAATGCCTTTAATTTCAATCAGCCGGGGGGCTATGTCCATTTTAAAGCGGAGGTGCAAGGAGAAGGGTTTAAATTTATCATTTCTGATAACGGCTACGGGATAGCTGCAGATGAACTGCCCATGATCAAAGAAAAATTTTATAAGGGAAAAAGCTCTCGTTCCAAAAACGGGATCGGGCTTTCGATTTGCGAGGAGATTGTCAGCCTAATGGGCGGAAAAATGGAAATCAGCAGCGAGCTGAATAAAAGAACGGATGTGGTGGTAATCTTGCCCAAAGGGGAGCGTACAGATGCTTAAAGGGTATAAACTTATACTGGCATTACTTCCCCTGCTCTTGCTGGGCGGCTGCGCCAATCCTTCGTGGACGGCAGGGGGGAAAATTGTTCCGCCGGTATATAATGTTTGTCCGTTGGAAGGAAAATGGACAGTGGCTCAGAATTTGGCTCCCGAAGGGTACTCCGGCCAGACAGACTACTTGGCAGGGGGCCGTACGGCTCAGTTTACCAGGGGACTTGCTGTATTAGGCGGTTATGTCTGGAACAAACCATCCTATAAAGTAAAAAAGGTAAATTCAACTGATTATTTGATGACCAGATATATTGCGCTTAACAACTACCTGTCTATGAATAAAGAAGTCGATGTCGTTACTATATTCGCAAATGCAAATTTCCTGGGTGAATTTATGAAAATCGATGACGCCACGGTTATAGCTTTTGTACAAAATAAAGCACTGTTGCTTCAGAAAATATCTGATCAGGCGGACAGCCACCTGCCGGCTGCGGACACGAATATTAGCGACACAGACAATGAAAGCGACACAGGCGCCTCCGGTATTTTTATAGGGCTGAAAATACCATCGGACAACGATTTTACATATGAGACCCTTTGGGTTGCTACGGACGATAAAAAACTCCGCCCGGTCCTTACCAGAAATAATATTTTTTTCCCGCGCAACAGCGGTTTCTGGGAGCTTCAGGTAAGCAGCGCTGCGAATAACGGGACTGCGGAAATATTCGCGCGCGATATAGCGGTGAAAGATCCGGCAGATCAAAAAGCGCCGGAGGAAACTTCTTTAGAGCAGGTGCAAAAAAGATATACGGCGATAGCCATTGATTATATCGGCAACGACTATGTGGCTGTTGAAAATATTTCCGATGGCACGGGTAATCTTCGGATATTGCCGGTAGACAAGCTGTCTTCCCAGATCGGCATCAAGGTTTCAGATTTATTGGGAGCCAGGGGCTTGACAGCTTACTGCAGCGCCAGGGAACAAGCTGTTCGCTCATTGCTTGACGAAAGCGTTGCTTTGATCGATGAGGCTGTGGACGAGGAGAATTTTGGGCTGACACGAAAAAACGGACACTGGTATCTGCGGGGCAGGATAAATTATCAAAGCAGCGGCGTGCCCGGGACGAGGGATTTTAATATCAATTTCATTCCGCCTGCCAATCTAGCCCTTTACGATACGTTATATCTCAGCTGGCGGAGTATTAAAGACCGGGTCCCGAACGCTTTGGACGCCTTTACTTCACCGAATAAGGATATAGCCATTATTGAAACGAAAAACAAACTGTATATCTACGGCATAAGTGGTGAACAGTTAGACAGCTTGCCCCTGGGGGAATTCGAAATGAGGGAAGGCTGGACCGTGATTATGGCTGAGTGGGCGACAGGGTTTTATGTGGATAATTGGGAGAAGGCATTTCTGGCCAACAGGGCGCAAGTTGTTTCTCATTAAATTCTTTTTGCTTGTCTGATGATTTTGTTATACTGAGTGTAGTTGGACGTTATTATTATAACTTAAAAAGGTATTTTAAATTTTTGCATAAACCAGTCGTCGTCATGTTTGCGGCGGGCAAAGTAATCAAGGCGCTGTTCCATGGCGCCGCCCTTTAACACGCGCTGGTCTATTCTTTTCGCGCTGCCGGCCTCGTCAATAAGGTCCAGGATTTTTTCGATCCGTTCCTGGTTAAAATGTGAATATGCCAGGCGCAACATATTG
>JAQVLS010000153.1 GCA_028704035.1 Desulfotomaculaceae bacterium
CGGCGGCACATTTACCCGAAATGATTTTTGGCCGGCTCTTTCAATCAGGTCGGTCCTGAGCTTTTTATTCGCAGCCACACCGCCGGCAAGCAGGATTGTGGACACACCGGTTTCAACCGCGGCCTCAATGGTTTTGTCAACTAAGACGTCTACCACAGCTTGCTGGAAACCTGCGGCCAGGTCTGCCTTGTTCACTTCCTCATGCTTTTGCCCGGCCCGGTGCAGATAATTAATAACCGCCGATTTGAGCCCGCTGAAGCTGAAATCCAGGCTGCCCTTCTCCAGGTAGGCCCGCGGCAGCTTAATTGCACCTGGGTCTCCCGTCCCTGCCAGGTGCTCGATCAGCGGCCCACCGGGATAACCCAGGCCCAGGGTACGGGCCACTTTGTCAAAGGCTTCACCTGCCGCGTCATCCCTGGTTTTCCCCAGCATCTGGTAACTGCCGTGTTTTTCCATGTAGACCAGGTCGGTATGTCCGCCGGAAACTACCAGGCAGATCAGGGGGAACTGCAGGTCAGGCTCCACCGCGAAATTGGCGTAAATATGACCTTCAATGTGATTTATCCCCAGCAGGGGCAGGTCCAAACCGTAAGCTAACGTCTTTGCTGCGGAAACCCCCACCAGAAGCGCCCCTACCAACCCGGGTCCATATGTCACAGCCAAGGCGTCAAGGTCCCCAAACTCCAGGCCGGCCTCCAGCAAAGCTTCCTCCACCACATGGTTGAGCAGTTCCAGGTGTTTGCGGGAAGCCACTTCGGGAACTACACCACCGAATTTCTGGTGTACGTCTACCTGTGAGGATATTATATTAGAGAGTATTTTTACGCCATCGGCCACAACAGACGCCGCAGTTTCATCGCACGATGTCTCCAAAGCCAGAATATTAACACTCATAACACAGCCACCTGTCAATCCGGCAATAACACTTTAAATAACCCGTTTTAAATGGTGTCTGCCGGATCTATTTCTCTGTATTATAACACAAAAAAGCGCTAATCTTACGCCGCCGGCAGGGGCTGGCCCGGAGCAGCTTTTTTAGTCAAGCCATACGGATTGTATATCGGAAAGATCCAGGAAAAGAATAAACAGACGCCGGCGGGGAAAACTACCCGCAAATATCAAAGAGGAGGAGGATAATCCATGAAGAATATGATGAATGCAAACTGGGATAACTGGAAAAAGACGCTGGGCCATGCGGTGGAATACGCCCGGGAACTGGGAATTCCAAGTGACCAGATCGGCTCCATGGCAAAACAACTGGGAGATATGCTGGCCGATAAAGTGCCCCCTGGCAACCCTGAACAACAAGCGGTGAAAGAACTCTGGGAAGTGGCCGGTACCGACGAGAGACAGGTCCTCGCCAATCTTATGACCAAACTGGCCAGCAAATAAAATAAGGGTGGTTAAACCCACCCCTTTTTTATTTCTCTTGCCAGCAAATTCAGCATTTTGTCATGAGCAAGGTATTCCTTGTGGCCTTTCACCGGGTCAAAGCTTATTGTTATCTCGATATGTTCATCTAGACTGTCAATCAACCGGGGGACCATATGAGGAAAAGCGATATCCAGGATACCGGCTATATTGGTAAAACGGGTTACTGCCGGTCTGGCGCCGAAGCCCGTCCTCTCCGCCACCCCGTGTTTAAACCAGAATAAAGGGCTGCCAAGCATAATCAGGTGGGAAACTTTTTTTGCCGCTTCTTCATTTTCCTTTAAGGCACAGTAACAAACTATTGAGCCCAGGCTGTAACTGATCAGTTGAACCTGCCCACCGCTATTATAAATAGCTTCATACAGACGATTATTGACCGCGTAGTGAGTTTTGTCTATATAAAGATAGGTAATTATATCGCCAAAATTGTCTACCACATAATCCGCAAGTTTTTTAACCGATTTCACCCCTTCATTAAAGGAAAAGCGTGACAAACTGAACTCCTGCAATGCCCGCTCCCGCAAGGCAGTTATTTGAGACCTCAGGTCACCAGATACGGTTCCTGCCGACCTGGGTCCGGGAACAAGGTCGTAATAATACACACCACCGAAGTGTTCTTCCCTAAGGTCCAGGCCGAAGCAGGACAGGGTTGTCCTGAGCAGATCCGCCCACCCTCTCCAGTAATACCTGTCGTCGCTGTGCCCCATGCCGTGTACAAATAGAATCATTCCCAATTCTTATACCCCCGGTAATAATAAATTTATATATATTATTCCGGGGCAAGGGGATTTGTCAAAGGGAAACATATCGACAGTCAGCGTGTCAAGAGAAACGTCCCCTTGACACGAAAACCCCGCTATATATATAGCGGGGTTTTAGCTAATTCTTTAATGAAATTGTACCCCTGTCGCATGCCACAAATTCTTCCTTGATATCACCGCAGCTTTTACAGACAACGGTCAGGACATCGCAGAGATCACCTTGAGACACATATGCGTCAAATCCGCCCGGATCCTGGTTGCCACAATCACAGGTAAACCTGATCATTTTATCACCTCTGTCTGTTAATTAGAAATTCGACAAAGGCAGAGGATGTCCTTTTCTGCTTAGTATCTAATATTTGCCTTTTTCGTGGCAAATAATTTCACCAGCAACATGCCGGCGACAAAACCACCGATATGGGCCCAAAACGCTACGCTCTGGCCCGCCTGGCCGACGCTGGCAGCGCCGCTGATCAGCTGGAGGACAAACCATATACCCAGGAATATCAGGGCCGGAATGTAAACAAGCTGGATGAAAACAAAGATAAAGATCAGTGTCAGCACCCTGGCGTGAGGGTATAGGATCAGGTAAGCGCCCAGGACTCCCGCGATAGCGCCGCTGGCGCCGACTAGAGGAGTACCGGACATAGGATAGAAGAATATATGGGCGAACGTGGCCAGGTAACCGACTATAAGATAAAAAAACAGGTATTTGAAATGTCCCATGCGGTCTTCTACATTATCACCGAAGATCCAGAGGTAAAGCATATTGCTCAGCAGATGGAGCCAACCCCCGTGAAAAAACATGGTTGCCGTCATCCTTACGAACTGCTCTGCTGTAAAGCCTTCACTGACAACCTGAATCGGGATTACGGCATGTGTATATATGTACTGGTCCAGGGACCTGCCTAATGACAGCTCAAAACCGAAGACAGCCAGGTTAACTGCGATTAAAATATAATTAACAATCGGGAAGGTATTGGAAGGTATGTCATCTCTTAAGGGTATCACGCAGCGTCCCCTCCTGTATCCATGCACAAGTAACACATTTTATATTCTTTCCGGTTTTAGAAAGCTTTAAGTGGATCTATATTACCAATTTTTATGACTTCCCAAGAACCGCCAGAACGTCGGTCAGGACACGCCCCGCCATTTCATTGATCACTACAGCGGCGCGATCATCCCAGGGAGTAGATTCTTTATTTATAATAGCCAGCTGACCGGCCCTTTCCGGGAGCGCTGCCACCGGGTATACCGTAAGGCTGCTGCCTATCACTATCAGCAGACGGCATTTGTCCATAGCGTACACTGCCCCGGTAAAATCCTCTCCCAGCGGGTCTTCAAAAAGAACTACATCAAGCCTCAGCACACCACCGCAATTCTGACAGAGGGGTGGGTTGGTCCCCTCATTAAATTGGTTCACCAGGAAATCTAACGGGTAACGTTGTTCGCAATCCATACACCGGCAGGTTCTCAGGTGGCCATGCACTTCCCAGAGCTGTTTTGTCCCTGCTTTGCTGTGCAAGCCGTCAATATTTTGCGTGATCACACCACTGAGCAGTCCTTCCCTTTCCAACCTAGCCAGAGCATAGTGGGCAGCGTTAGGTTCGACCCCGGTAAACCGGGTCCAGCGCTCCAGGTTAATTTCGTAAAAAGCGGCCGGGTCCCGCTTCAAGGCTGACACAGTAGCCACCTTGATCGGATCAAACTTTGTCCAGAGACCTGTACCGGGACTGCGAAAATCAGGGATGCCGCTTTCTGTACTTATACCAGCTCCCGTTAGGGCTAAAGTGTGTGATGATTTTTTTATAAGACCGGCCAGGGTATTAATCTTTTCAGTGTAATCCATATTCACATACTCCTATATTTTAATACTTATGTGTTACACTCCACCGTTGGTAACAGTTACCTAAATATAATCATAATGGCAGATGCCGGCAAAGACAAGACCTTACCATTCAAGCGGGGACATAACTCAGCCCCAAAAGAATACCGTTGGTTAAAAATCTATCCGGATTTCGTTGTCGGCGTAGAGCTAAGAACAGTCCCCTGTTTTACTCTTTGTTAGCAAAGAAACGACAGGTTTCAGCAGGATTTTCATTAAAAATGAGGAACAAAACTATTGTTACAAGAATTGACGCCTGTCGTCGTACAGGCAGTATTTTAGATTTTTGGGGGAGTTTTAGTCCATGGTTTATAGAATAGCCATTCTGCTTATTTCCGCAGCTGTTTTATTCAGCGGGTGCGCTAAAACATCCACACCACTGCTTTCGGCCCAGGAAACTACTGTCTTGTCCGGGGCCCGGGATAATAACGCAGACACAGGCCCTGACCCCGCTAAGAAGGTCTACC
>JAQVLS010000006.1 GCA_028704035.1 Desulfotomaculaceae bacterium
GTGTCTGCTGCTGACAGGCCTGAAGAGGAGGCCGTCACTCCTGCCGCCGCGGAAGAGAAAGAGGAAACCGCGGAGGACAACAGCAACGGTGGAAAAGAGCAAACAAAATCCTCTTGAATCAGATTGCAATGAAAGTCTACCGTTAACCGGTACTAAGACACAGCGGAACGGGGACACACCTTTTCTTGCGGGGGATTTCTTTGTGGTAGGAAGTATGTCCCCGATCGGTACGGCCGCACCTTTGCCCAATATTTCCGCCGGTGCCGTGTAAGCGGCATGGGTGTCAGGTTGTTTAAACTGTTTCACATCCCGCGACGGATACGGTTTTAAAATGTTCCTTCCATCCGCTACAGCACTGGGGTAATATAGGTGTGGGAGTAGTCTTATGGAGGAGAACATTTTATGAAACTGATTGCAGGCCTGGGCAATCCGGGCAGGGAATACGCCGCGACCAGGCACAATATTGGCTTTATGGCGATCGACCGTCTGGCTCATAAATTGGGTGTGTCAGTAGATAAAAAAAAGTTTAAAGCCTTGTTTACCCAGGGACGGATTGGTCCTGAAAAAGTGTTGCTGGCCAAACCACAGACTTATATGAATCTCTCCGGGGAGGCTGTCTCGGCACTTCTGCGCTGGCACAAGCTTGGACCTGCGGACCTGATCGTTGTCTTTGACGATATGGATCTTCCTCCCGGGAAACTGCGGATTCGCCAGGAAGGCGGCTCCGGCGGGCACAAGGGGATGGAGTCTATAATCATGTCTTTAGGGACTGAGGGTTTTACCCGGCTCAGGATCGGGGTGGGCAAGCCTGCGGACCCCGGCTTTGACGGCGCCGGCTATGTTTTGAGCCGCCTGGCCGGAGACGATGTTAAAATATTTGAGGAATCAGTCAATTTAGCGGCAGAAGCAATCCATTGCATGGTCAGCACAGGGGTAGAAAACGCCATGAATGAGTATAATAGAAAGTAGACCCTGATAATAGTACTTTTATTCATGAAACGGGAGGCCGGACTTTGAAACTGCTTTATATATGCGAGTGCTGTGACGAAGTAGTTGATAGTTTAGAACTTCCAGGCCGGCTGCCCGACGGTATGGATGCCAGGTTGACTGAGGTAGGCGCCATAAATATAATGAATTCAGATGGCAGTACGAAAAACATAGTGTTATCAACCCTTTGCGATGACTGTCGGGAAATGATGTACGGCGGCTCCGATCGCAACTTTTTCGGCGGGCCGACGCTGCATTAAGTCATAAATAGAGGAATGTCGAAAAATACCGAGCTTTAGCCTTGAGCTGTTAAAGCTCTTTTTGTGGTAGTTTAAATTTGCGCAACAGGGAGGTAGCCTTATGCGCGGTATTTTAAAACCGCTGAGCCTGGCGGCGGAATACACCAGCCTGGAGCAGGGACTGGCTAAAAATTATAAACAGCAGCTGGTTTACGGGCTTTCCGGCTCCGGGCTCAGTTATCTTTTTGCCGCCCTGGCGGAAACAGCCGCCCCATACCCGGTTTTGATTATTACACCAGGTGAGCGGGAGGCAAACGCCTTGGCCGATGAACTGGCCTTTTTCCTGTCCGGTCTGACCGTGCGGCTTTTCCCGGTGTGGCAGCTGCCGCCCTATCAGATCCTTGCCCAGAGCAAAGAGGTTGCCGCCCAGAGGCTGCAGGTGCTGGAAGGTTTGCTCAGGGGGGAGCAGGCAGTGATCATAGCCCCTGCGGAGGCGCTCTTGCGGCGGCTGATCCCGCCGGAAGATTTCCTCTCACCGGTATGCAAACTGGCCACCGGCGACCGGGTCGATTTGACAGAACTGCTGCACAGCCTCCTGACAATGGGGTACGAAAGGGTCGAGCTGGTCGAGGAGCGGGGTCAGTTTGTCCTGCGCGGCGGCATTTTGGATGTTTACCCCATGACGGCACATCGGCCTGTCCGGCTGGAGTTTTTTGACGATGAGCTGGATTCTATCCGGCGTTTCAGCGCGGCGACCCAGAGATCAGAAGAAAATATCCGTGCGTTTACCTTATACCCGGCCCGGGAACTGGTGGTCGGAGGGCAGCGCCGGGAAAGCGCCGGGCGGGCGTTGAGAAAAGAATATAATGAACAGGCCGCTAAACTGAAAAAGCTGGACGATCCCAGGCCGGCGCGGCAGCTCAGTGAGAAATTCAAAGAGGTCATAGAAAATTTTGCAGGATATTTTAGCGGTATAGAGCATTATCTACCGTATTTTTACAGCGAAATAGTAACCGTTATTGACTATCTGCCGGCTGAAACCCCGGTGTTTTTAAGCGAACCTGCCCGGATCAGGGATATAATCGATGCTGTGCAGCGGGAAAGAGCCGAAACTTTCAAAGATCTGCTGGGGCAGGGGAGATTACTGCCTTCCCAGTGCCGGGATAACGCCGGCTGGGACCATATCAATAAAGCCCAGGCCGGTCGGCGGGTAGTTTACAGTTCTTTGCTCCCCCGTCAGTTGGAATTTATGAAGCCCCGGAACATTGTTAATTTCCCCGGAAAAGCAATGCCCAGTTTCATGGGCAATATAGAAATACTCGCGCAAGAAATCCAACGCTGGCGCAGGGCCGGCTACGCGGTTGTCCTTCTGGTATCCGGCAGTCAGCGGCCGCAGCAGCTGATTTCAGCGCTGCGGGACGAAAAGATAGACGCGTTTTATGCTGCTTCTCTAGAAGGTCACCTGCGCAGCGGGAACGTGGTGGTGGCCCCGGGCAGCCTGGCGGGCGGGTTTGAATTTCCCGCCTGCAGGCTTGTTGTAGTGACGGAAAATGATATATACGGCCGGCGCAGGCGGCCCAGGAAAGAGTGGCAGCACGCCGACCGTCTTGCTCCTTTCGTTGATATAAAAGTCGGTGACTATGTCGTCCACGTCAACCATGGAATTGGACGTTATCTTGGTGTGGCGCCGCTGGCCATAGATGGCATTCAAAAGGAATATCTCCTCTTAAAATATACCGGGGAAGATAAACTGTACGTGCCCGTTGACCAGGTGGGATTGATCCAGAAATACCTGGGCGGCGAGGGTGAACCGCCCCGGCTGTCCCGCCTGGGAGGCACGGAATGGGCCAGAGCAAAAGGGAAGGTCCAGGAGGCTGTGCGAGAAATGGCAAACGACCTTCTGGCCTTATATGCCGCCAGGGAGACCATGATCGGCTATCAATTCGGCAAGGACACGGTCTGGCAGAATCAGTTTGAGGAGACTTTCCCTTATGAAGAAACCCCTGACCAGCTGCGCGCTATAGAGGAAATCAAATCAGATATGGAGCGGCCCAAGCCTATGGACCGCTTGCTTTGCGGCGACGTCGGCTACGGGAAAACGGAGGTGGCGCTGCGGGCGGCATTCAAGGCGATTAATGACAGCAAGCAGGTGGCCATTCTGGCGCCGACCACTATCCTGGCTCAGCAGCATTACAACACATGTCTGGAAAGAATGGCTGGTTACCCGGTTAAAATTGAGGTATTGAGCCGTTTTCGCACGCCCCGGGAGCAGCGCCTGGTGCTGCAGGGACTGGCGCGGGGGACTATTGACGTAGTCATAGGGACCCACCGCCTGCTCCAGGACGACGTGCTTTTTAAAGACCTGGGCCTGTTAATAATCGATGAAGAGCAGCGCTTCGGCGTAGCCCACAAGGAACAGTTGAAAATGCTGCGCAAAGGAGTGGACGTACTGACGCTTTCCGCCACTCCAATCCCCCGCACGCTGCATATGTCGCTGGTGGGTATCAGGGACACCAGCATCCTGGAGACACCGCCGGAAAACCGTTACCCGGTGCAGACCTTTGTCCTGGAGGAAGACCCGGTTTTAATCAAAGAAGCGATCCGCCGGGAAATGAGCCGGTCCGGCCAGGTGTTTTTCGTCTACAACAGGGTAGCAGACCTGGACCGGGTGGCCGCCTGGGTACATGCTTTGGTTCCCGAGGCTAGGATTGTAATGGCCCATGGCCAGATGAGAGAAGAAGAATTGGAACAGGCTATGCTGGACTTTATGGGCAGGGAATACGACGTGCTGGTCAGTACCACGATCATTGAAAACGGGCTTGACCTGCCCAACGTCAATACACTGATTGTAAAAGAATCGGGCATGATGGGCCTGGCTCAGCTTTACCAGCTCAGGGGCCGGGTCGGCCGCTCCAACCGTTTAGCCCATGCCTATTTCACATTCCGCAAGGACAGGGTATTGGGCGAGTCTGCTGAAAAAAGGCTTTCGGCTATCCGGGAGTTTACTGAACTGGGCTCGGGTTTTAAGATAGCGATGCGCGATCTGGAGATCCGCGGCGCCGGAAGCATACTTGGGGCTGAACAACACGGCCACATTGCGGCGGTCGGCTTCGACCTTTACAGCAGGCTTTTGGAGAAGGCTGTCAGGGAGGCAAAAGGCGAGGAGACGGCCACAGTGGTGGAAACCACGATCGAACTGCCGGTAGAAGCCTATATACCGGGCCGGTACATTTCCGACACCAATCAGAAAGTGGAGATATATAAACGGCTGGCAGGCCTTATTTCACCTGCGGACCTATCAGATTTGGCAGATGAACTCATTGACCGCTTCGGTGACCTGCCCGCGCCCGTGTTGAATTTACTGGCAGTGGCCAAAGTAAGGATCCTGGCCGGCGGTTTGCAGATAAAAACAATCAGCCTGCTGCCGGGGCAGTTCCGCCTGCTTTTTGATCCCAGCCATCCCCTCACCGGGGAGGTCCTGGTAGAAGCAAGCAGACAGTATCAAAACCGGATTAAATTCGTGAATAACGGGAACGAATTTGAAATTAAATTCCGTTTTAGCGGAGATCGCAATGACAGTAAGTCCCTGCTCAGCCAATTGGAAAGTTTTTTACTTAAGCTTGCCGATGCCGACGGCAGCGCTGCTTCAAACACTGAAAATAAAACAAATGAAATCAGGGAGGTTGCCACAGGCGGACATATTAATTTATAATGTACCTATGTTTATTAAAAGGGGATGAATTTGTGAGGTTTAAAAAACACCTGGTAATGATCGCTTTGCTGGCTCTGACCGTTTTTATTTTTGCCGGCTGTGGCGAAAATGTAATTGCCGAGGTCAACGGCGAGAAAATTACCATGGACGAGCTGACCCTGCAGGTTAACGAGTTGAAAGAAATGTATGAGAAACAGGGCATGGATTTCAGCGGTGACAACGGCCAGAGCTTGTTGGAATCATTGCAAAAAGACGTCCTGGCGGGACTGATAGAAAAGAAAATTATGCTACAGGAAGCCAAAAACATAGTAACATTGGGGCCGGAGGATGTTCAGGAAAAACTCCAGCCGCTGAAGGAGCAGTTTCCGACAGAGGACAATTTTAAGGATTTTTTAAAACAGGTAAAAATGAACGAAAAAGAAGTAGCATATATTTTATCTCTGCAGGATGAAGTGACCAAGGACGTCCCGCTTGTGGCAGAGGATGATGCAAGAAAATACTATGATGATAATCCAGATCAGTTTAGTCAGCCGGAACAGCTGGAAGTGCGGCATATATTATTTTTCGTGAACGACGGAACGAAAGAATTGCCCACACAGCACACTGACGCCGAAGCCAGGCAAATGGCTGAAGATGTTATTGCCCAATTAAACCAGGGCCAGGATTTTGCCGGACTGGCCAAGGAAAAATCGGAGGACAACGGTACGAAAGAGAATGGCGGACTCTATACAGCTACAAAATCCAGCACAGTGACTGAATTTTACACTGCCGCGTCTGCTCTGGCAGTGGGGGAATACACCACGGAACCGGTGAAAACTGATTATGGCTACCATGTAATTAAGCTGGAAAAAGTGACACCGGTTGGGCAGCAGCCTTTCGCAGAGGTTAATGAGTCCCTGACGGCACACCTGTGGGATCAGGCCAAACAGGAAAAATTCAACCAGTTCCTGCAGGAAGCCAAGGAGAAGGCTGTGATTGTAAATAAGCTTGATGAAAAACAAGGAAATCAGGAGCAATAATTAGAATCAAAGAGATAGCGGAAAACTTTTTCAGTGCGATTGGAAAAAAATGAATAACTGTTTCCCTCCGGATATATACTATCATTAGAAATGTTTTGTGAAATCAGCTAGAAGGAGGGAAGATCAAATTAATGAAAGCCACGGGCATAGTACGCCGTATTGACGATCTCGGCAGGGTTGTTATTCCTAAAGAAATCAGGAGAACACTCAGAATCCGTGAAGGGGATCCCTTAGAGATTTTTGTGGACAGGGAAGGAGAAGTAATCCTAAAAAAATATTCGCCCATCGGTGAGCTGGGGGAATTTGCTAAAGAATACGCCGATTCATTATATGAGGCCTTGGGGCATATCGCTTGTATAGCAGACCGGGACAATATTATCGCTGTTTCCGGCGCTCCGAAAAAAGATTTTTTGAATAAACCGATAGGGGATGCTATCGAGAAAGTTATGGAAGACCGCAAGGCTATAATTATCAATAACCCGGGAGAAAATTCATCCTGCTCGGAGTGCCTGCTCATTGAAGAAGGTGAATGTGAATTTTCATCCGAGGTAATCGCTCCGATTATCTCGGAGGGTGATCCGATTGGCGCAGTTATACTGGCATCAAAAGAACCTGAAGTAAAAATGGGCGAAATGGAGCTCAAGCTGGCCGAGACCGCAGCCGGTTTCCTGGCCAAACAAATGGAACAATAACTCGGAGTGGCCTCTAGCAGGCCGCTTTTTTTCTAAATAAAATGGAGTTGCCGCGACGGATATGATAACATGTAACATATCCAATATTCAGCTGCCAACATGAAAGGAGATGCGGCATGCCTTCTCATGCTAAGATAACTGTCGCCGGCCTGGGTCCTGGGGCGCCCGGCGGCATTACCCTAAGCGTCTGGGAGTCCTTGAAATCTTCCCCCCGCATTTTACTCCGCACCGGTATACATCCTGTTGTAGAATGGCTGCGGCAGGAAAGGATCGCCTTTACTACTTTTGATTATATCTACGAGGCAGAGTCAGACTTCCAGAAGGTTTACAACAGGATCGCAGCAGAGGTGCTGGCCGAGTCTCAAAAAGGAGAAGTCCTCTATGCTGTGCCCGGACATCCCTTGGTGGCGGAGGAGTCTGTGCGCCTGATCATCGCTATGGCGGAAAAGAACGGCATCAATGTTGAAATTCTACCGGCTGTCAGTTTTCTGGATGCACTCTTTGCGGCGCTCCGGTTTGATCCGGTTGCGGGACTGCAGATAGTTGACGGCCTCAGGCTTGACCAAAAGCCGCCCCTGGCCGGCCTGCCCGCTGTTATCACACAGGTTTACAGCCGACTGGTGGCTTCAGACATAAAAATATCGCTGCTAGACATTTATCCACCGGAACACCAGGTTACGGTAGTAAGAGGCGCCGGTATACCCGGTGAAGAAAAGATAGAAACCAGACCGCTTTTTGAGCTGGACAGGCTGTCTTGGCTGGATCATCTTACCAGCCTTTATGTGCCGGCACTGGATAAAACCCTGGCCGGGGAACAGGCCGGCCAACCCTGCCGCTATCCCCTGGACCCGCTGGTTGAAATTCTGGCGCGGTTGCGCGGTAAGGATGGCTGCCCCTGGGACCGGGAACAGGACCGACGCAGCCTGAGACGGTACCTGATCGAGGAAACATACGAAGTTTTAGAAGCCATAGACGAGAAGGATACGTATAAAATATGTGAGGAATTGGGAGACTTATTACTACAAATTGTATTTAACGCCCAGATAGCCGCTGAAAACCAGGATTTTGACATGAATAGTGTTGTGGCAGGAATATCTGAAAAAATGATCCGCCGCCACCCGCATGTTTTTGGCGGCGTTAATGTGCAGGACAGCAGTGAAGTCCTTGTGAACTGGGAAAAAATTAAAGCGGAAGAAAGGGCGGGAGACCAGCCTGCAAGTATCCTGGCTGGAGTGCCGAAATGCTTCCCCGCGCTACTGAAAGCGGCAAAGCTGCAGGAAAAGGCCGCCGGCGCCGGCTTTGACTGGCCGGATTACCGGGGCGCCCTGGAAAAAGTCCGTGAGGAGATGAATGAGCTCGAAGCTGTTATTATTACAAGGGAACCGGTTAAAATAGAAGATGAGCTGGGAGATGTACTGTTTTCCATAGTAAATTTGGCCAGACTGTTAGGGGTTGAACCAGAAGCAGCCTTAACCGGAACTTCCGTGAAATTTACCAGGCGCTTTAACCATGTCGAAAAGATGGCCAGGCTTTCCGGCAGGAAATTATTTTCATTCAGCCTCCCTGAGCTGGACAAATGGTGGGAAGACGCAAAAAAACTAGAAAAAACATAGGAAACATTTTCATGTAGGGAGGATCTGCAAGAACTTTCGCGAATAGTTGGGATTAATATTTATTTTCATTAAAGGAGGGGTCGTATGAATAAGGCAGAGTTAATTTCTAGTGTTGCCGAACAAGCTGAGTTATCCAAAAAGGATTCTGAAAAAGCTGTAAACGCTGTTTTGGGGGCTATTGGCAAAGCTCTAGGGAAGGGTGACAAAGTCCAACTGGTGGGCTTCGGTACTTTTGAAATAAGAGAAAGGGCGGCACGTAAGGGGAGAAATCCGCAGACAGGCGAAGAAATCAATATTGCCGCAGCCAAAGTACCTGTCTTCAAGGCTGGTAAATCACTCAGAGAAGCGGTAACTAAGTAAGCAGTACCGCGTTTGATCAGATTGCAAAAATGGGGGGTTTTTTAGAAATAAAGGGCGGTGGCGTCTGGTTTGCGGCTAGATAAATTTTTAAAGGTATCACGGGTGATTAAAAGGCGGACTCTGGCTAAAGAGATTTGTGACCGCGGACAAGTAGTGGTAAACGGAAGGACTGCCAAGGCAGGCGTCGACATTAAACCAGGTGATATTATCGGTATTAATTTTGGTAGCAGAAAAGTAGTACTGGAGGTCGTATCGGTCAAGGATAATGTGTCGGCCAAGTTAGCTGCCGAACTATACCGAATGATTGAAGATATAGCTACATAATAACCCCCCCTCCTGACAAAAATAAAAAGAAAAAAGCAGGAGGGGTTTTTATGTTACGGCGAACAACAGCATTAATAATTTTGCTCTGTCTGGCTTTACTGTTATGCGCTGCGGGCTGCGGCAAAAAACCGGCGCCGAAGATCGCGCCGCCGATGCAGGAGGAACCGATCATTTCCTTGCATGAAAATAAAACCGGTCAGAAGAAAAACATTAAAATTGAAGAATATGTGCAGGGAGTTGTGGCTGCGGAAATGGATACCAAATGGCCGGTTAACGCACTGGCGGCACAGGCTATATTGGCCCGGACATTCACCATGGAAAACATAAATTCCGGCCGGGTAAAGCAGCTGCATGGCGCCGATGTGTCCACAAGCGTAGAGGAATCTCAGGCCTACGACCCGTCTAAAATCAACGACAATGTCCGCCGGGCAGTGGAAGCGACCAGGGGCGAGGTTGTCACTTACGGCGGCAACTATATTCACGCCTGGTTCTCCGCCTGTGACGGCGGCGTATCGGCAACTTCGGAAGAAGGACTGGCCTATACCAAGGAGCCCACCCCTTATATCAAAGGGGGGGTGCAGGATGGCTGTCTGTCAATAACCGAACCGAAGAACAAAGCATGGGAGGCCAGAATACCTGTGGGGCAGGTCAGGTCAGCCGTGCAGGGCAAGGCCGGCAAAGACACCGGCCCGATCACAACAGCGGCTATTGTAAAAAAAGGTCCTTCGGGCAGGGCTGAACAGATCAAGCTGGGCGGAGTAACATTGAGTGGCCCTTCCTTAAGGCTGGCCCTGGGCAGTGAAAAGGTGCGGTCTATGTTTCTTACCGATATCAGGGTTGAAAGAGGGCAGCTGGTCTTAACCGGCAAAGGCTTCGGGCACGGCGTGGGCATGTGCCAGTGGGGCGCCAAGCATTTGGCGGAACAGGGCAAATCCCCGGAAGAGATCATCAATTTTTATTTTAAGGATATCCAAATCCAAAAACAGTGGAATTAACAACAGTACCGCAAGGCGTTGGCGGAATGGGGACACGCCTCTGTAAATAGGTACGGGGACACACCTCTGTAAATAGGTACGGGGACACACCTCTGTAAATAGGTACGGGGACACACCTCTGTAAATAGGTACGGGGACACACCTCTGTTTGGGGAGTGGCTTTGATGCCGAGGAATGTCCCCGATTGAAATGCCGAGGAATGTCCCCGATTGAAATGCCGAGGAATGTCCCCGATTGAAATGCCGAGGAATGTCCCCGATTTGGAATGGTCGCACCTCCCCTACAGCATTTTTATTGTCACATGATGCAAGACATAGGAATGGGAACACACCTCTGTTTGGAGCTGAGGAATGTCCCCGATTTGGAATGGCGGGCTGAAGCCCGCCAATGTTTTTCTGTCATATTTTAAGCCGCCCGGCATATGATGAATTAATTTAGGACAGATCACTGGAGGGGAGTGACGGACATGGAGGAGAAGCAGCGGCACAGTGTGGCCGTTTACGGGCGCAGACAACTTGTTATGGAAGGAGTTATACAGGTAGATAGCTTTGATGAGACCGAGATAGTCCTGGAGACCAATATGGGAGTCCTTGTTTTGAAAGGCGAAGGGCTGCATATAACTCAACTCAGTAAGGACACAGGCGGCCTGACTGCGGAAGGGACCTTCACCTCATTTCAGTATGTTGAGAACAGGACAAAAGGCATGGGCAAGGGTATATTGAAAAGGATGTTCAAATAGCAAACATCATAGAGCGAGAGCGCGTTAACGCGCTTCTTTTTAACAGGGGGGGCTTTTTTGGAATCGCTGCTGAGCCAGTTGCGTGCTTTCTTTATGACCATCGGTATAGGAATAATAGCTGCTTTTGGTTACGACTATTACCGTGCAGTAAGGCGGGCGGTCAAACTGAAAAAAACCGGCGCCTTTCTGGGTGATCTGATCTTCTGGCTGGTCACGACAGTGATGGTGTTTGCGCTGCTGTTACTGGCTAACTGGGGAGAAATGCGGATGTACGTTTTGCTGGGACTCGGTCTGGGAGCGCTGCTGTATTTTTACTTGTTCAGCAAATCCATGAGGCGTCTGATCGGGATAAAGTTTTATATACTGTACAGGCTGGGGCATTATTTTGTGCTGATAATATCCTATATTTGGAATGCCGTCTGTGCCCCTTTTCGCTTTGTGATAATGTTAATTACCTACCCGTTTCGTTACTGCAGGCTAGTCTTTGGAAAATTAAGCCGCAGACTGAAAGCGGTAGGCAAAAACCTTGCCGGCGGGGTTAAAGTAAAGATACCCCGCCTTGCTTTCTGGAAGAAACCAAAACAATAGGCCGGGGACATTCCCCGGCATTTCAATCGGGGACATTCCTCGGCATCAAAGCCACTCCCTAAACAGAGGTGTGTCCCCGTACCTATTTACAGAGGTGTGTCCCCTTTCTGCGGTCCTAGTATAATGTTGCAGAAACAGAAGATGTGTCCCCGTTCCCGATTCTGGGCAAACTAACAAAAATCCCTTGTTTAAAAAAGGAAAGACCTTGTTTAATGCCGAATGGTTTGAGGGAAAGGGAGGGTAAAGCATGGATGAATCATTTTTTAAGCTGCTGATGTTCGCGGGCGAGGGTGACGAAAACCTGGATGAACTGATCAGGACGGGTTATTTTAAGAGAATTGACGGAACCGTATGCCGGACCGACAAGTTTTTGGAGGAAACAGGCCGGTTCATTGACGATAAGAAGGAGTCTGTTTACCAGGCGGTAAAGGAACTGGGCAGCGCTGAGAATATGGAAGCGGTTATGGAGAAGGCCGATATTAAAGAATTTGTCACCTTTATCTTTATCACCGAGGAGTTGGTCGGGGACGGCAGGCTAATAAAAGACAAGGTAAAAAATGTTGTGCTCAAGCAATAATAATAAATAACTTTCTTTATAATTAACCATATTATCGAAAATGCCGTTATGATGAACAACCCATTGGAAGACCCGGTGTTTTTCAATGGGTTTAATTCTATATTTATTTATGGTGATTACATGGAAACAACAGGGCAGGTAAAGACAATTATACAGAGGTTGTTGGCAGGGGGCTACGAGGCTTACCTTGTTGGTGGTAGCGTCAGGGACATGGTCCTGGGGAGGAGGCCCCATGACCAGGATATTATTACTTCAGCTTCCCCGGGCCAGGTTAAAAAAATTTTTAATAAAGTGATACCCGTGGGTGAAAAACACGGCACTGTAGCCGTGGTCGAAAATAAAGCGAGTTTCGAAGTTACTTCTTTTAACAGCCTGGAACAAGACCTTTCCAGAAGGGACTTTACTATGAACTCCCTGGCGATGGATATCAACGGGAAAGTATACGATTACTTCGGCGGCGTGGATGATATAAAAAACAAAGTTATAAGGACGGTCGGCAACCCTGGGGAACGATTCAAGGCGGACCCGCTACGGTTGATGAGGGCAGTCAGGTTTGCTGTAGATTTGGGCTTCAGCATGCACGCCGAGACTAGGGCGTCAATCATAGAAAACTGCCATTTGATTAAGGATACCGCAGCGGAAAGGGTGCGCGACGAACTCTGCAAGATACTGCTGAGCGGAAGCCCGGGTCGCTGCGTCAGGTTGCTGCAGGAATGCGGGCTGTTGCGGCATATAATACCGGAACTTGCAGAGTTCGTGGGCTTTGAGCAATGGAACAGGCATCACGATAAGGATGTGTTTGAACATACCCTGGCTGTCCTGGATAATACACCGGCGACCCTGAAAGTGAGGATGGCTGCCCTTTTGCACGACGTTGCCAAACCCGTAACTTTCTCATTGGACGAAAAAAACGAAGGGCACTTTTTTAACCATAATATCGTTGGTGAGCAGATGGCGAGGGTCATATTAAACAGGCTGAAGTTCAGCAACGACACTATTGCCGCCGTAACAAGCCTGGTCAGGGAGCATACCAGCAGGTATAACCAGATTTCAACCCCCGGTGTTAAAAGATTAATCAGGAGGATCGGGGCTGAAAACCTGGACGACCTTTTTGCATTGCAATTGGCTGATATCAGCGGGTCCGCCGGTCCGTTCGACACCGGCGCAGTCGACAGAATGAGGCAAGAGGCCGCCTCAATACTAGCCGGTAGGGAGCCGTTGAGCGTCAAAGACCTGGCCATAAGCGGACGGGATCTTATCAATATGGGTTTTCCGCCCGGACCAAAAATAGGAGAAATCATCAAAAACCTGCTGGAACTTGTGTTGGAAAATCCGCAACTAAATACCAGGAAGTCATTAAAGAACATTGTTAAAGAAAACAGGTCGGACTAATAGCTTGTCTTAGACGTGATTGAAGGAGACGTAAAATATAATGCCGTAAAACTTAGTTTACGGCATTATATTTTAGTAAATGTTCTTCTGGTTAAGAATCTCCTGGATGTCGTTGAGGGCTTCGCCGAAGCGCTGGAAGTGGACCACTTCCCTCTCCCTTAAAAAACGCAGGGTGTCTTTGATGCCGGGGTCATCCGTGAGCTGGATCAAATGCTCATAGGTGGTTCTGGCTTTTTGTTCAGCCGCCAGGTCCTCGTGCAGGTCGGTGATGGGGTCGCCGGTGGCCTGGATGTAAGCTGCAGTCCAGGGTGCCCCGGCGGCGTCAGCCGGGTAGACGGCCCGGTCATGTTGAGCGAAATGCGCTCCCAGCCCGGCTTCCCTGAGCTGCTGGACGGGCACGCCTTTGACCAGCTTGTAGATCATGGTGGCGAGGATTTCCCAGTGGGCCAGCTCTTCCGTCCCTATATCGGTAAGCAGCCCTTTCGCTTTATCGGTAGGCATGGTGTAACGCTGGGTCAGGTACCTGACTCCGGCGGACAGTTCACTGTCCGGTCCGCCGTACTGGGCCATTAAAAATTTGGCCATGCCTATGTCATTTCTGAAAACCCGTACCGGGTATTGCAATTTTTTTTCGTACATCCACATAGTCTATAATCCTTTCTTATTCATATTCTATATCCCAGGGCCAGGGGCCCTTGATCCAGGGCCACTGCTGGGTTTTAGGAGTGCAGCCGGTGACGGTCAAAGGTCCGTAGATCTCCTCATAACGCCTGACAGCTTCCACCAGCTTGTTTCTGACCGCGTAAAAATCTCTTAAGGCGGCCCGCTCCTGGGGATGGGTGTCCAGAAAAAGGTTCAGTTCAATCGCGGCAAACTCGAGCTCCTGTATCTCTCTTAGCATTACTAACCTTTCATTCATACCGTATTCACCTCTTTTTTAATAGGGGTAGGGGCCGTAAAGATCCGGGAAAAGCGTACCCTTTTCCAATGCTTCCGCGGGACTGTAAGTACGGCCGTACTTCTGCCAGATGACGTAAGACTGGGCCAGGCGGGCAGGCGGGAAAAACCCGGTTGCCTGGACGTCCTGAGCGGCTTTGGGCTTTACAACCACGGCCTCTTGCTCAATTTTTGTATTTCTGGCGCCTGTCTGACCATAGAAAGATTGGATATTATGTTTGAACATGTAACTACCTCCTCTTTTACCAAACTTTCTCATATGTTAGATTATGTTTTTCTGCGTGGAGTGTTACGGCAAAATTATTGGAGGATTGTCCGGTAAATTAATCGAAATATGGAATCAGTAAAAAGTTATTGAAAAATTTAGGCCGCCTGACAAAGTATGATCAGACGCAAACGATATATTTCCTTTAGAAACACGGCAAATAATTTCCTGGGGGGTTAATAATGAGGATTCTCCATACTTCAGACTGGCATCTGGGCCGGATCTTCCACGGCATTTACCTGACCGGCGAACAGGCCCACGTCCTGCAGCAGTTTATCCAGCTTGTCGCCGACAGCAGGCCGGATGTGATTTTAATCGCCGGAGATATTTACGACCGCTCAGTCCCGCCGACCGAAGCGATTAAACTTCTTGACGAAACTTTATCCCGCATCCTGATGGATTACCGGGTCCCGATCATATTAATTGCCGGCAACCACGACAGCCCGGATCGACTAGGCTTCGGCGCACGCTTGATGGCCATGCAGGGCCTGCACCTTATTGGTCAGTTGACTGACAGGCTGGAACCGGTCGTTATCCATGATCCATACGGGCCGGTATATTTTTGCCCGGCGCCTTACGCAGAGCCCCCTTTGGTAAGGGAAAGGCTGCTTGTGCCGGATGCGGTTAACCACGAGCAGGCCATGCTATCTTTGATCCAGCATCTGTCCGCGCCAATCCCTGCGGGCGCCCGCAGGGTGATTCTGGCCCATGCCTTTGTGGCCGGCGGAGAGGAAAGTGAATCAGAGCGGCCCCTTACTGTAGGCGGCAGCGGGACGGTCAGCGCCTCTTTCTTTGAGCCGTTTAATTACGCGGCGCTGGGGCACCTGCACCAGCCGCAGAAAGTTGGCAGCGAGCATGTCCGCTATGCCGGCTCTTTGTTGAAATACTCATTTTCCGAGGCATTACACCAGAAATCAGTAACCCTGGTGGAAATGGGCGGCGCCGGCAAAACAGCGGTTGAAACCATTTCCCTGACGCCCCGCAGGGACGTGCGCCGCCTGGAGGGCCATTTTACAGATATCCTGGCAGGTCCTAAAAACGGGGAGAGCAGAGACGACTACATCATGGTCACCCTGCTGGATACCGGCCCGATCATGGACGCAATCGGCAAGCTGCGCCAGGTGTATCCCAACGTGCTCCACCTCGAGCGCCCTTGTCTGACCGCGGGCGGTGAGCTGCGCGGGCCCGGCGGCGACCACCGCCGGCTGAACGAAGCAGAGCTGTTCTCCTCATTTTATGAGCAGGTCACCGGCACACCGCTTTCCGGTGAGCAGAATAAAGCCTTTGCTGAAACTTTAGAAAAATTTTACCGGCAGGAGCGGGAGGTGCAGTCATGAGACCGGTTGAGCTTACGATTAGCGCCTTTGGCCCTTATGCCGGCACGCAGGTAATAGATTTTACCGAGCTGGGCGATAGATCTTTCTTCCTGATCCACGGCCCCACCGGCTCAGGCAAAACTACCATCCTCGACGCCATCTGCTTTGCCCTTTACGGGGACACCAGCGGCGCGGAGCGCAAGGGCGAGCAGATGCGCAGCGACCATGCCGGCATAACTGAGCCCACCGAGATCGCCTTTGACTTTACCATAGGAGCGGATACCTTTCGCATACTGCGCTACCCCGAGCAGGAGCGGCCCAAGAAGCGGGGCGAAGGGACCACCACCATGCCGGCCAACGCCACCCTGTGGCAGAGGACCGGCGCCACCGGAGACGATGAAGAAGGCGCCGTCCTGGCCTGCGGCTGGAGCAAGGTGACTGAAGCTGTGGAAAAGCTGCTCGGCTTTAAAAGCAGCCAGTTCCGGCAGGTGGTCATGCTGCCTCAGGGCGAGTTTCGCCGGCTGCTGACGGCAGATTCCAGGGAGCGCCAGGCGATCATGGAGATCCTTTTCCGGACGGAACTATACCGCCGTATCGAAGAAGCCCTGAAAGAATCAGCCAAAGGACTCCAGGCTGATATGGAACAGCTGAAAAGAAAAAAAGCATGGGAACTGCAGAATGCCGGAGCGGAGACACGGGACGAACTGGAGCAGCTGTACAACGCCCATGCCGGACAGCTGGCAGAAATGCAAAAAAATATAGAGAAAAGACGCGCAGCCCTGCAAGCAGCGCGGGATCGCCTGGAGGCCGGCAGGCAGGCGCAGGAAAAGCTGAAGGAGAAAGAGGCCGCTGAAAAAGCTGTCAAAGAGCTTGAGCAAAGTATTGAGGAAGTAGAGGCCAAGAGGTCTGCATTAAATAAAGCCAAACAGGCTGCCGGCCTGACGGATGCGGAAAACCTGCTGGAATCCAGAAAGCGGGAGGCGGATCAGGCAGCCACCCGGTTGGCAGATAAAAGGCACATAAAAAATGAAGCGGCCACAGCATGTGAAACAGCGGCAAAAGCACTGGCGGCAGAGAGGGAAAAGGAGCCGGAGCGTGAGGCCGCCGGCCGCAAAGTGACCCAACTGGAGGAACTCACTGATAAAGTTACCGCCCTGACTGAGGCGCGCCTGGCGACCGGCGAGGCGGAAAAGAAAGTAAAAGCAGCTGAAACGGCACAAAGCAGCGCGCAAAAGACCCTTGACGCCGTATGTAAATCAATAGAAGAAAAGTCAGCGGCATATGCAGCGGCGAAAACCACTGCTGACACTGCAGCAGCTCTGGAAGCCGACTGCCGGACAGCGGAGCAGGTAAGCAGCAAAAGACAGTCACTGGAGAAATATCGCCGGGAACTGGATGCAACTCAGATAGCATATAACCTGGCAGAAAAAAAATACCGGCAAGTCGATGCCCGTTATGCCGCAGGCAGAGAAGAACTGGCCATCCTGCAGGAACAATGGAACAAAGGGCAGGCCGCTATCCTAGCCGGCGGTTTAACCAGGGGCGCGCCCTGTCCGGTATGCGGCTCCCTGGACCACCCCAATCCTGCTGTGTCTGGAGCCGGCTTGCCCTCAGAAGCGGATTTAAAAAAACGCCGGCAGGCTGTAATTGAACTTGAAGCCGCCCTGAACAAGACGAGAGATGAATTCAGCGACATCAAGACAGCCAAATTAACAGCTCAAAGCAGGACAGAGGACCTGGAAAAGGAACTGGGTGAAAACGCTCACATTGAATTAGAGGTTCTACAGGCCGGCGCCGGCCAGGCCAAAAAACTCTGGTCGGAGGCCAGCCAGGCTGTGAAAACCGTTTCTGCGCTGGAGACCGCGATTAAACAGCTGAAGGAGCGGGAAGAGCCGGCCGGCCGGCAGTTGGAAATCTGCAAAGAGGAATATCAAAAAGCAAATACAGATCTGGGAGCTACCCGGGCCGTTTTGCATGATCGTGAATTGTCAATTCCTGAAAACATCCGCGAACCAATAGCATTAAGCAAAGCCCAGCAAGAAGCCAGGCACAAGCGGGACATGCTCGCAGCAAACTTTGAACGGGCTAAAAAAGCAGCGGAGGAAGCAACGCAGGCGCTGGCCAGGGCAGAGGCAGCTGAAAAAGAGGCGTTGGCAAACCGGCAGGCAGCTTTGGA
>JAQVLS010000154.1 GCA_028704035.1 Desulfotomaculaceae bacterium
TTCAGCGGGTTAAAGGAGGTTTGGATAGCACTAAAAGGGCGGAAGATTAAAGTAGCAATCGCTCATGGCACAAGCAATGCCAGAATAATTATGGAACGCCTCAAAGCAGGAGAGCAATTTGACTACGTAGAAATAATGGCCTGCCCTGGCGGCTGTGTCGGCGGAGGCGGCCAACCCATATTCGGTACCAGAGAGCATAAGGAGATCTCTCTTGATTACAGGCATAACCGGGCCGACGCCCTGGACCGTATTGATTTTTCAAAAGAATTGAGACGGGCTCATGAAAACCCTGCGGTTAAAAAAATTTATAAAGAGTTTTTGGGACATCCTCTCAGCAATATGTCAAAAAAGCTGCTGCATACCTATTACACACCGCGCGGCAAGGAACCCGGACTGAACCTTGGTGGAATAAAAGGAAAACATGCCGGACACGTTAAAGAAAATATACCGCCGCATGACACCCAGTATATACCGCGGGATGAAATAGCGCCAAATATATAGCATTCTTAATTTCATAATTGTAAATAATTAATAGTAAAGACGGAATACAACGGAGGTTAATTTATGAGTGAAAAGACAAACTGGAAGGTCGGAGAGCTAGCCAAACAGACCGGACTTTCAGTGCGGACACTGCACTACTACGACCAGATCGGACTGCTTGTTCCTTCCAGAAACAAAGGTAACGGGCACCGGCTCTATACCGAAACGAACATAGTAAGGCTGCAGCAAATAGTTGCTTTGAAACAACTTGGTTTTCCACTGGATGAAATAAAGGGGTTCCTGCAGAGCACAGATTATTCACCGGGTCGTGTGATTAACCTGCATATCGGTCAACTGCGTGAGCATATAAAGTCTCAGCAAAACCTCTGCCGGCAGCTGGAGATAATTGCAGAAAGTCTGCAGTCACAAAATGAAGTGACCGCAGAGCAGTTTATTGAAATAATTGAGGCTGTAAAAAGCACAGAAAAATGCCCCCTGGCAAGGGAGCAGGAGAATATCCGCAAACACAGGGAGGAAAGACCGGGACAGGAAACAAACCGGCAAACCGAACAGGAATGGCATAACCTGCAGAGTTATGCAGTAGAATAAAGAACTATAATACTCATTTAAGCATGCGCTTTAGCACTTTTCCGTTAGCGCCTTTTGGTAGTTCATTTTTAATTTCAAATAATTCTGGAATTTTATATACAGAAAGCTTTCCTTTCAGGAAGCGATTAAGTTCATGTTTGTCCGGCGTAAAACCTTCCGCCGGAATTATGAATGCCTTGATGATCTCACCTTTAACAGGATGTGGGACACCGATCACAGCCGCCTCCGCAACTGACTGGTGAGCCTCCAGGGTTTCCTCAATTTCGCCGGGATATATATTGTAGCCTGCCGTAATAATCAGCTCTTTTTTTCGCCCCACAATATATATATAACCGTCATGATCACGATACGCCAGGTCGCCGGTGTAAAGCCAGCCTTTTCTAAGAACCGACCTGGTATCATCTTCTCTGTTATAATAACCTTTCATAATGTTAGGCCCTTTTACGATAAGCTCTCCCATCTCGCCGGGAGGAAGTTCCCCGTCATTTTCGCCAACTATTTTCACCTCTACACCGGTTAGCGGCAGTCCGACCGACTTTATTTTACGAATACCTTCCAATGGGTTCAGGCTTACTACAGGGGACGCCTCTGAAAGTCCGTAGCCTTCGATTATGGAAAAGTTAAAGGTTTTTTCAAAAGACAGCATATGCTCCTTAGAAATGGAATCTCCGCCGGAGATGGCATACCTCAAGGTGGGGAAGGGAGCCTGGCGCCTCAGCTTCAGCAGTACCGCGAACATGCTCGGCACTCCGCAAAATACTGTTATTCCCTTCTGTGAAAGGGCATGCAGCACTTCTTTGGGCCTGAAAGCATCCAGAATAGTGATAGAACAACCGACGTACAGCGGCAGCAGGACGCTTGTCGCCCAGCCAAAACTGTGGAACATGGGCAGCACAGCCAGAAAGTTGTCATCAGGGCCAAAGCCCGAGACGTCATCCATTGACTTAACATTACCGATCAAGTTATTATGCGTCAGCATGACTGCTTTGGGATTTCCCATAGTTCCGGAAGTGTACAGTAACGTACATACTGACTCCGGATCTCTTTCTTGAAAATGTGCTGGCGGGGTGGTTAATATCTCTTTACTGCATTGCTCATCAAGTAAAACTACCTTCACAGACTGCCTCGGCAGCTTGGAAAACGCCCTGCCGATAGTCTCGTTTGTTATTAGAAAGCGCGCGCCGGAATCATTCAGCATAAAAGCTAACTCCAATGGTGTCTGCAGCAGGTTTAAAGGCACTACAGCCCCGCCGGCGCGGGTTACGCCAAAATATGAGTATATGAACTCCGGGCCGTTGGGCAGCGCGATCGCTACCCTATCACCTGCTTTAAGGCCTAGACGGTTAAAGTATCCGGCATATTTACCTATATTTTGTTCCATCTCTTCGTAAGTAACAGTGACATTGTTGAATAATAGTGCCGGACGGGCAGTGTCCTGATTATTATCCTTATGTATGTAATGTATATTCACCATTGCACACCTCCTGCTAGTTTATAAATAATCATTATTTTCGACGGACAAAGTCTGTAATCCTTCGTTGGTTCCTTTCCATTTAAAAAGAACTGAAAACAATTAACCCCGCAGATTCGGGGCATTTAACCAACAAAGACCTGAAAGTTCTAATAATAGCAATTATTAGAACCAGCGGAATATTATTGTTGGATCAAGTAATTATAGCACAAAACCTTGTGAAAAAATATAATGACAAAATAGAGGTAAAGGGAATAGATTTTTATGTCCGGCAGAAGGAATGCTTCGGTATCCTGAGGCTTTTATAAATGGCCATATAGCGTTTTTTACCTACTTGGCTTGCCGGCCGGGACCGGTTTGAAAATAAATGACGCAGGGTTCTTTTCAAATGAAGAACCCTCTACCCTGCCAAACATAAAAAATACTACGGCACCTGCCAGGGCTAGGCCAGCCGAAATCCAGAACATAAGTCCAGTTCCTTTCGCCATTAGATAACCATAGAGAGGAGGACCGGCGGCCACTCCGAAAAATCTCACACTACCATACAGTGAGGTAATTAATCCACGCTCTTTGATCGTGGCGGCGCTTGTTATGAGCATGTTCAAACAGGGCAGTACAAGGCCTGTGCCGATCCCGATTACTGAAATGGCCGCGAAATAAAAGAAAACGCCTTTTGCCAGCGGCAAAAAAATCAGTGACGCAGTCATAATACCAAGACCAGTTATCACCAATATTCTCATCAATGATTCTTTCTTCTTAATTACGAACCCGGTTATAAATGAAGTAGCGCTCATGAACAAAACCGGGATAGCCAGTACCAGCCCTTTAGGGATGCCGTCCAATCCGTACTGCTGTTCCAGGTATTCAGAAAGATAAAACAAAACACCGAAAAGTACCAGCAGCACTATGGCGCCCGCCAGGTAAGAGGAAAGCAGCAGTCCTTTTTGCTCTTTAAATACTTGCGTAAATGATCTTAAATACTGCTGCAGCTTTTGCTTGTTACGCCCCTCAGGCTCTTTTACCAACAACCACATCCCTACAACCACCGGTATTACTATCAGCGGAAAAAGAACAAAAGCTGCGTACCAGGCTAACAGCCCGATAGCCGCACCGAGTACGGGGCTTATAACTTTGCCAAGCCCATTAGATGCTTCAATTGATCCCAGTGAACGGCTGCGTTCCTTGTCTTTAAACAGGTCGCCGCAGAGGGCCATGGCTATCGGCGCAGTACCGGCGGCACCGATTCCCTGTATAACCCTGCCGGCCAGGATTAACGTATAAGCGTTTTGCTTGAAAAATATTGCCGCCAGAGCGGCGATAAGCCCACCCGCACCGTAAACAATTAAAGATGGAATGATGACTGCCTTTCTCCCGTAACGGTCTGAAAGAAAACCGGTTACTGGTATAATTAAGCCGGCCGGCAGGGAAAAAAGTGTAATTATTAAACTTACCTGCACTGAAGATAAATTAAGCGTATTTCTGATATCGGGCAGAACGGGGATCAACATCGAATTTCCCAAAACCATAATAAGCGGTACTCCGGACAATGCTGCTACTACCAGCCAGTAGTTTTTTTGAGATTTATTGGCGCCTGTGCTTGCAGTCATTAATAATCCCTCCGAATCTTTAAACTTCCCACTGTTATAAAAAATAATCTTTTAATGAAATTAAAAAATATGGATAATTAAAGAGCAAGACAATTACTGTCAAATATATTTCAGGGGGTATTCAATGCAATAAGACAGGTATATAGTATACTTAATAGTAGTGCTATAAAGATTCGTTCCCATTAAAATCATTGTCATTTTTTTATTGGGGAGTGGGGTAGATGGATAGGGAACTTGCAATGGAACTGGTAAGGGTGACAGAGGTCGCGGCACTCGCTTCAGCAAGGTGGATGGGCCGGGGGCAAAATAATGAAGCGGATGA
>JAQVLS010000155.1 GCA_028704035.1 Desulfotomaculaceae bacterium
AGGGTGATTCCTGGTCCATGTTTAGTTCAGTTTCTACCGACACACGCACAATTGCGGCGGGGGATCTATTTTTTGCCCTGAGCGGTGAGCTGCATGACGCCCACAGTTTTTTGGATCGGGCTGTCACCGCCGGCGCCGGCGGTTTAATAGTGAGCCGCAGGGTGGACCTGCCGCCGGACATTCCTGTTTTAATGGTGAATGACACACTGTCGGCGCTCCAGTCGCTGGCGGCCTTAAACAGGGCGCGCAGCGGAGCGTTCCTGGTTGGAGTAACCGGCAGCACCGGGAAAACCACTACGAAGGATATTATCGCCTCAGTGCTGGGCACACGTCTGGCGACACGCAAGACCAAGGGAAATTTTAATAACGAGATCGGCTTGCCGCTGACATTGTTGCAAATAGACCAGGGCAGCGAGGCCGCAGTAGTGGAGCTGGCCATGCGGGGGGCTGGTGAAATAGACGCCCTCTGCCGTATCGCCGCTCCGGACTGCGCTGTAATTTCTACAATCAATGAAACCCATATGGAGTTGCTGGGAGATGTAAGCAGCATAGCCGCCGCCAAAGGTGAAATACTGGAACATATCCCAGCGGGAGGGTTTGCCCTGCTACATGCGGAAAGCCCGTTTATCAGGCGGGAGGCCGGCCGCTGCAAAGGCCGGGTAGTTTTTTTCGGCATGGACTCCGAGGCGGATATTAGGGCTGAAAATATTAGACCGGCGGGTAGGGGAAACGCTTTTGACGCAGTTATCGAGGACGAGCGTTATAAATATATCCTTCCGGTTCCAGGCAGGCACAATGTAATCAACGCTCTGGCGGCTGTCGGCGTCGGGAGGGAAATGGGGCTGACTTACGAAGAAATTGCCCGGGGGCTGGCCTCGGTTGTTTTGACCGGCATGCGCCTTAAAGTCATAAACGCCGGCGGGATAAAAATAATAAATGACTCTTACAATGCCAGTCCGGCGTCAACCAGGGCAGCGCTGCAAACTCTTGTGGACCTCGCCGGCGGCGGACGAAAAATAGCGGTGCTGGGAAATATGCTGGAACTGGGGCTGCGGGCTTCGGCAGGCCACCGGGAGATAGGAGAAACCGCAGCAGGATTACAAGTTGACTACCTCGTCACCGTGGGTGATCTAGCCGAAACAATACACACCGGCGCGACCGGCGCCGGCCTACGCCCGGGAAAGGCGGTCCACTGCGAGGATAACGACGGGGCGATAAAAGTCCTGGACAAACTGCTCGACGCCGGTGACACCGTCCTAGTCAAGGGGTCCAGGGGGATGAAAATGGAACAGATCGTCCAACATCTGGTTGAATTCCAGGCTGGTTTACAAGGATAATAAAATATAAAATATATCACATGCTTAACAAGGTTATAAGGATGAATAGGGTTTAAATAAATTAAATACATGATTAATAAATTTAAAATGACATATATTACATAGTTGACAAGATTATTAGGATATGTAGAAATATTTTAACAATAGCCTTATGTGTTGTTAATCTGTTTTAAATCCTGTTAATCCTGTGAAAATTGTTTGAAAATCCATGGAAATTATGGCAGGAAATTTTTATGAATAATCTCTGGCAGGCTTTTTTTATCTCTCTGATAATCACGACACTGCTCGGACCGCTGGTAATACCGCTGCTAAAAAAACTTAAATTCGGGCAAAATGTGCGCTCCGACGGGCCGTCCAGGCACCTGCAGAAGGCCGGTACACCTACAATGGGCGGAGTAATGTTTTTAGCCGGGACAGCAGCGGCTGTCTTAATGCTGTCCTGCGGGGCGGTCGACGGCATAATAGTGCTGATAGTGACTGTTGGTTTTGGTTTTATTGGTTTTATTGACGATTACCTGAAGGTGGTATTAAAAAGATCTCTGGGACTCAGGGCGCGGGAAAAGTTATTATGGCAGATCCTGCTTGCTGCGGGCCTAGCTTACTGGGCGGTATACGGCATGGGGCGCGGGACGGAAATTGTCCTGCCCTTTTCAGGTTTTTTAACCCCCGGTGGCATACAACTGGATCCAGGCTGGTGGCTGTTTATGGTTTTCACTGTAATTGTCGTGGTTGGCGCGGCTAATGCCGTTAACCTTACTGACGGCCTGGACGGCCTTGCCGCAGGTGTCAGTATGATAGCAGCCCTGGCGCTGATGATGATTGCTGTGTTTGTCCTAAAGGAAGGGGTGGCTGTGAGTATGGCGGCCCTGTCCGGTGGTTGTCTCGGCTTTTTATTTTTTAATCGCCACCCGGCCAAAGTCTTTATGGGCGACACCGGTTCCCTGGCCATCGGCGGGGGGCTTGGCGCAGCTGCGGTAATAACGCGGAGTGAACTGTTTTTCCTAATCATCGGCGGCATCTTTGTCCTGGAAACACTTTCGGTCATTATTCAGGTGATCTCTTTTCAAACCACCGGACGCAGGCTTTTCCGGATGAGTCCCCTGCACCACCATTTTGAATTGGGCGGCTGGAGTGAAAACAGGGTTGTGCTCACTTTTTGGACGGTTACCCTGGTTTTTGCCGTGATCGGCCTGGCCGGATATTACAGTATCTATTAGATTTTTATTAGCGTATTGAAAGGCAGAGGTCAATGGAACTAAAGGGAAAAAAGATCCTGGTGGTCGGCGCCGGGAAAAGCGGCCTGGCTGTCGCCCACTTTTTAGCCGGGAAAGGAGCCTGTGCGGTCCTGACTGACGCCAAGGTCCCGGTCTATCCGGGCGGTGAGATGGACCAACTGGAAGAAAAGGGGGTTGTTCTGGCCCTTGACGGCTACCCGGCAGTGGGGCGGGAGGCCTTTGACATGGTTGTTATGAGCCCGGGAGTGCCGCTGACAGAGGAACCGGCCAGGGCCGCCCGGGCAAACGGGATTACTTTGATTGGCGAGCTGGAGCTGGCCTATTCTTTCGCCAGAGCGCCGCTAGTGGCTATTACCGGAACCAATGGGAAAACGACCACCACTACACTGCTCGGTGAGATATTTAAGAAATCCGGACTGGATACACTGGTAGGAGGCAATATCGGACTTCCACTGGTGACTGAGGTGGAACGGTACGGCCCTGACAGCATAATTGTCGCGGAGGTGTCAAGTTTTCAGCTGGAAACAGTCATTTCATTTAAACCAGGAGTGGCGGTCATACTGAATATCACTCAAGATCACCTGGATCGGCATGGCGACATGGCCGGATATATGGGCGCCAAGTCCAGAATATTCGCCAATCAGGATCCCGGTGACTTTACAGTCCTTAATTATGATGATCCCCTGACTGCCGGGTTGGGGGAAAAAACCAACGGCCGCACAGTCTTCTTCAGCCGCCACCACGAGTTGGGGTCCGGTGTTTTCGTTAAATCCGGAGAAATAGTAGCAAAAACCGGCGAACATGCGGATGTCCTCTGCGGTATTAAAGAAATAGGCATCCCCGGGGCCCATAACCTGGAAAACGCTCTTGCCGCCGCTGCTGCGGCGCAAGCTGCGGGGATCAGCAGCGATACCATAGCCGGTGTCCTGAAAGAGTTTAAGGGTGTCCCCCATCGGCTTGAATTTGTGGCTGAAATTAACGGGGTGAAGTACATAAACGACTCCAAGGGCACCAACCCCGATGCTTCTATCAAAGCATTGCAGGCTTATTGTGAACCGGTAGTCTTAATCGCCGGCGGCAAAAACAAGGGCAGCGATTTTGGCGCCTTTGCCGGCGCCATTAAAGAAAGGGCCAGAGCACTGGTGGTTCTCGGCCAGAGCGCCGATCTTATAGCGGCAGCCGCCAGGGCCAGGGGTTTTACCAATATACAAAAAGCAGCGGATTTTACTGAGGCGGTTATTCTCGCTCACCGCTCAGCCCGGCCGGGAGAAATTGTGCTACTGTCCCCGGCCTGCGCGAGCTGGGATATGTTTAAAAGCTTCGAGGAGCGGGGAGATCTTTTTAAGAAAATTGTTTTCAATTTAAAAAGATCATCTTGCCAATAACGACATCATGGTACTGGACCAAAAACACGATGTAAATTTTGGGGGGTATAGAGATGTCTTTAAAAAGAAAATCTCCTGACTTTGTCCTCTTCATAACTGTTTTGTGCCTTTTGAGTATAGGTGTGGTCATGGTTCTTAGCGCCAGCGAATATAAAACCCTGATCTACTACAACGACAGCTTCTACTATTTTAAAAGGCAGCTGTTGTGGTCGCTGCTGGGCCTGATAGCCATGTATTTTATGATTTATTATGACTACAGGCGACTGCAGCGGTATATATTCCCTATCCTGGCCATAGCCTTTATATCGCTCGTGCTGGTCTTAATTCCTGGCGTCGGGCATGAGGTCGGCGGGGCCACCAGGTGGATTGAGTTAGGGCCGGCTAGGTTCGCTCCTGCCGAATTAGTTAAACTATGTATCATTATTTTCACTGCGTACGGACTGTCCAGGGGTAGAGAAAAAATAAAGGATTTTGCCGGCGGCGTTCTGCCGTATGTGGTTGTTATGGGCCTGG
>JAQVLS010000156.1 GCA_028704035.1 Desulfotomaculaceae bacterium
TTATGGTAATTCCTGTCAGGGGGACTGTCCTCCAGCTACATCCCCTTACTGATCCGTTCGATGGCCTTTTCAGTGTTCGCCCTGGTGGCAAAGGCGGTCAGTCTGAAATATCCCTCGCCGTGAGCGCCGAAACCGGCGCCGGGGGTTCCCACCACATGCACTTCCCGCATCAGCTTGTCAAAGAAATCCCAGGATTTCATATTGCCGGGGGTCTTGAGCCAGATGTAAGGGGCGTTTACCCCGCCGAATACTCTATAGCCGGCACCCTCCAGCCCTTCTCTGATAATCCGGGCGTTTTCCATGTAGTAGTCGATCGTAGCGCGCACCTGTTTTTTGCCCTCGTCGGTAAAAACTGCGGCGGCGCCCGCCTGCACCGGGTAGGAAACCCCATTAAATTTGGTGGTCTGTCTTCTCAGCCAGAGGGGGTTGAGGCTGTGCGCCCGACCGTTGCCGTCATAGGCCCTGACCTCTTTGGGCACTATGGTGTAGGCGCATCTGGTGCCGGTAAAGCCGGCCGTCTTGGAAAAACTCCTGAATTCCACCGCTACCTCGCGGGCGCCTTCAATCTCAAAAATGCTGCGTGGCGCCCCATCCTCCCGGATGAAGGCCTCGTAGGCCGCGTCGAACAATATCACCGCCTTGTTTTCCCTGGCGTAATCTACCCAGGCCTTCAGCTCCTCCCTGGAAATGGTCATACCGGTCGGGTTATTGGGAAAACAGAGGTAAATCAGATCCACTCTGGTCGTTGGCAGGGGCGGCTTCATGCCGTTTTCCTCGGTACAAGGCAGGTAGACAATTTTTTCAAACTGCCCCTTGTCGTTTACCGTGCCGGTACGCCCGGCCATGACGTTGCTGTCCACATAGACCGGGTAAACCGGGTCGCTTACTGCCAGTATGTTGTTGACGCCGAAAATCTCCTGGAAGTTGGCTGTGTCGCTTTTAGCGCCATCGCTTATAAACACCTCGTCAACTGCCAGCTCGACTCCCCTCGGTCTGAAATCGTTTTCGATAATTTTCTCGATCAGGAATTCATACCCCTGTTCCGGACCGTAACCCCTGAAGGTTTCCTGCCGGCCCATCTCCTCCACGGCCTTTTTCATAGCCTCTACTACAGCAGGCGGCAGGGGTTGGGTGACATCGCCGATGCCCAGCCTGATCATATCTGCGTCGAAGTTTTCCTTTTTAAACTGGTTGACTCTCCGGGTTATTTCCGAAAAGAGGTAACTCCCTGGCAGCTTAAGGTAATTCTCGTTTACTATCGCCATATAACTCTTGACCTCCTCTTATCCATCAAAGTATCTATATTGTTAAATTTAGCAGGTATTATATTACTAAAGTCAACAAATTACAATCGATACCGGAATAAATAACAGTTTAAAAAAATGCAGGGCCGGCTTTAGCCGACCGATGTGCGACTAAAGTCGCACCTACAATACTTACATCGGATTAGAATAAATCGCAGGTCAATCCCGCTTAATCGCGCAAAAAACTAAAAAGCGTTATAAGAATCCGCCGTGACGCCGGAAGGCAACCAGCATTCTTCAAAACAGGTGAGACACATGTGGATGGGGCCGATACAGCCGCAACCGGCGCCGTACAAGTCGAGTTTGACACAGTGACTGCACAAAGGGATCCCGCATTCCATGCATTGAATACAAGATACCTTCTCCCGGCATAGTTTACAAAGCATTTTGGTCAACCCCAACCATTATTTATTAATTTTAACATTAAATTGTTAATTACTCAACTGGAACCCTCAAGTCACACACCTAAACACAAAGAGGACGGACTCCCACCGCCATTTTCCCGTCTCACGACAGGTCCCGAAAAAGGGGAACTAGAAGGGACAAAGTGACCTGTCCCTTGTCCCTTCTAGGCGCTGGCGTCGGCAAACTGGCTGTTGTAAAGCTCAGCGTAAAAGCCGTCTGCGGCCAGGAGATCGGCGTGGCTACCCTGCTCGATGATGGCCCCCTGGTTCATCACCAGGATCAGGTCGGCGTCCCGGATCGTGGATAGCCTGTGCGCGATCACAAAACTGGTCCTGCCTCTCATCAGGTTGGTCATCGCCCGCTTAATCAATATCTCGGTCCTGGTGTCAATGTTGCTGGTAGCCTCGTCCAGGATCAGGATCGCCGGGTCGGCCAGGATGGCCCGGGCGATGGTCAACAGCTGTTTCTGGCCCTGCGAAATATTGGAGGCCTCCTCGTTCAGGATGGTGTCGTAGCCGTCCGGCAGCGCCCTGATGAAGTGGTCGGCGTTAGCCGCTTGAGACGCGCTGATAATCTCCTCCTCGGACGCTCCTTCCCGGCCATAAGCGATGTTGTCCCTGATGGTCCCGTTGAACAGCCAGGTGTCCTGCAACACCATGCCGAACATCGTGCGCAGGTCACCGCGCTTCATGTCCCTGATATCCACGCCGTCGACGGTAATGCGGCCGTCCTGCACTTCGTAGAAGCGCATAATCAGGTTGACCAGGGTGGTCTTGCCCGCTCCGGTCGGGCCGACAATGGCGATGGTGCTTCCTTCCTTAACGTCTATGCTCAGGTCTTCCATCAGAGGTTCGCCCTCTTTGTAGCCGAATTTTACATGTTCGAATCTAACCCTGCCCCTGGGGAACTCGATCACCTGCGCGTCTTCCTTGTCCGGTATCTGTTCCTCTTCATCCAGGACCTCGAAGACCCGTTCCGCGGAGGCGACGGTAGACTGCAGCACGTTGGCAATATTAGCCACCTGGATAATCGGGTTGGTGAACTGCCTGGTGTACTGGATGAAAGCCTGAATATCGCCGATTTCAATTTTCTTCTGCGCCACCAGCAGGCCGCCCACGACGCAAATGAAGACATATCCGATATTGCTGACAAAGTTCAAAGCCGGGAAGATGACGCCGGACATAAACTGCGCTTTCCAGCCCACCTTGTACAGCCTGTCGTTGATCTCCCTGAACTTTTCTATGGAATCTTTCTCCTGGCCGAATGCCTTAACTATTTTATGCCCGGCATACATCTCCTCCACATGGCCGTTGATTTCCCCGACACATTTCTGCTGTTCCGCGAAATATTTCTGGGACCGCTTCGTGATCTGCACGGTAATCAGCATGCTGAGGGGCAGCGATACCAGTGCGATCAGGGTCATCAGGGGACTGATGGACAGCATCATCACCAGGATGCCGATGACAGTAACCAAAGAAGTGATCAGCTGGGTCAGGCTCTGCTGCAGCGTCGTCGCTATGTTGTCCATGTCATTGGTGACCCGGCTCAGGATCTCACCGTAGGTGCGCTGGTCAAAATATTTTAGCGGCAGCCGGTCCAGCTTGCCCTTGACGTCGTTGCGCATCCTGTAAACAGTGTCCTGGGATACGCTGGACATGATGTAACCCATCACGTAGCTGCAAAGAGCGCTGATAATATAAAGCACCACCAGCAGGAGGAGGATTTTCCCCACATATTCGAAATCAAACCCCGGGATGGGCTGTTTTTTCAGGTTGTTGATCACCGCAGGCGGCATATTTTCCTGCATTGCAGTGTAAAGCCGCATAAAATAGGCGTACTTGGCCAGCACCCCGTCAGCCAGCTTGGTCGTAGCCTTACCCATGATTTTGGGACCGACAATTGAAAAAATGGTGCTGACGATGGCCAGGAAAAACACTGTAATAAAACTCTTCTTTTCAGGCTTTAGGTACACGGCCAGCCTCTTCAGAGTGCCCTTAAAATCCTTTGCTTTTTGTACCGGCCCCATCATGTGGCCGCCGGGTCCCCCTGGTCTTCCCGGGCCCCGGCGGGCGGGACTCTGTGTATTTTGTTCGCTCATAGCGTCACGCAATCTCCTCTTCTGACAGCTGGGAGGATACAATTTCACGGTAAACCAGGCATGAATCCACAAGTTCCCTGTGTTTGCCCATGCCTACAATCCGTCCCTCGTCCAGAACGATAATTCTGTCGGCGCCCATCACCGTTCCCACCCTCTGAGCGACAATAATTACGGTAGAAGCGGCGGTCTCTTTTCTAAGCGCGGCGCGCAGCCGGGCGTCAGTCTTAAAGTCAAGGGCTGAAAAACTGTCGTCTAAAATATATATCCCCGGCCTGCGGACCAGGGCGCGGGCAATGGAAAGCCGCTGCTTCTGTCCGCCGGACAAATTTGTCCCGCCCTGGGCAACCATAGATTCGTACCCTTCCTTCATCCCGGTAATGAACTCGCTGGCCTGGGCGATCTCCGCCGCCTGGGCGATTTCCTCCTGTGTCGCGTCAGCCTTGCCGTAACGGATGTTTTCAGACACGGTCCCGCTGAAGAGGACCGGCGTCTGGGGCACGAACCCAATCCTGGCCCTAAGCTCTTTCTGGTTTACCTGCCGGACGTCAACGCCGTCTACCAGGACTGCACCACTGTCAACATCGTAAAAACGGGGGATCAGGTTGATGAGGGTGGACTTACCCGAGCCTGTACCGCCGATAATGGCGGTAACCTCCCCC
>JAQVLS010000157.1 GCA_028704035.1 Desulfotomaculaceae bacterium
GGCCGCTGCGGCTGAGCAGACGGCGTCTATTTACCCCAAAATCGACCGCGATTTGCTGGTAGCCGGCGCCCTGCTCCACGATATCGGCAAAGTGGAGAATACCGAACCGGCGCTGACATAGATTTTACCGACGAAGGCCGCCTGCTGGGCCATATCGTCCTCGGCGTCCGGCTCCTGGACAAATATATCAGCCGGCAACCCGACTTCCCGGAAGGACTGCGGACCAAGTTGCTCCATATGATTGTCAGCCACCACGGGCAGTACGAGTGGCAGTCGCCAAAGAGGCCCAAGTTTCTGGAGGCCGCCGTCCTGCACCACCTGGATATGATCGACGCTGAGATCGATATGTTTAGCTCAGCCGCTGACAACCGTGAAAACCAGGATGACCGCTGGACCGGCTGGGTAAAAGGGCTGGACAGGTACGTATTTTGCAAATAGACGTCACAAAAAGGAGGATAATGTAAGGTTTGGGTCGTATCAACCCATAGAGGAATAATATCCCACGATAGGGGGGATACGAAATGGCCGACCATGACACAACCAAGGCGATCAGGATTGCCAAACTGCTGGACCTGCTAAGCAAGAGAAGCCCTTACGGCGGTATCTCCATTAAGGAGATGGCAGAAGCCCTGAAGGTCAGCACCAGGAGTATTCACCGCTACCTGGACCACATCGAAAATGACATGAACAAGCCTATTATCAGTCCGGAAAGGAATACCTCCAGGAAAGAAGGGCTGTACCGCCTGGATGTGGGCTACCTCCCCTCCATCAGCCCGGAAAAAGCGCTGGTCATATTCCTCAGCCTGCTGCAGCAGAAAGGCTCCGCCCTGGCCGGCCACACCAACGAGCTTAAGGACGCGTTGGTAGGCACGCTGTTTAAATATAAATACAACCCCCAAACCCTGCCCGTCAGGCAACTTCAGGAGCGGATCCACATTGTAGATGAGCAGCTGGCGGACCAAGCTAAAGTAAGCGAAATATTTACCAAGCTGGTGCAGTCTCTGCGGGACTGCTGCCGGGTCAAGCTCTGGTACTATGTGGCCCACAGCAGGCAGGACACCCAGCGGGTGGTGGAACCATACGGCTTGATTTGCAAGAGCCATAACTGGTACCTGGTCGCCTACTGCCTTAAAAGAGAAGCCCTCCGCGTCTTCCGGGTGGACCAGATTACAGATATCTTCCCCTATACATCCGAGCGCTTTGAAATACCCCCCGGCTTCTCACTTCAGGAACATATGGGCCAGAGCTGGGGCATTATGAACGATGGGGAAATCTGCAAAGTAAGGCTGAAGTTCAGCCCGCGAGTAGCCCACAGGGTAAAGCGGTTGATTTACCACCCTTCACAGGTAATAGAGGATGAACCCGCCGACGGCTCGGTGATCATGTCCTTTGAGGTCTGCGGCATCGATGAAATGAAAACCTGGCTCGTGCAGTGGGGCGACACCGTTGAGGTGCTGGAACCCGGCTGGCTCAGGCAAGACATGTATGATATGGCCGGCAGGGTGCGGGAGATGTATAAATAACCTTACCTCAGTCTGAACAAACCTGACCCTTGAAATATGGGCTCAGGTTGATAAACAAGTCTTTGATTTGTTCCTCGTCTAGTCGGCTCTGAAGGACATATTCCAGCAATTCCTCCTGCCGCGCCTGTCCCAGGCTGAGACGGTAGAGCGACAGTATTTTAATCAGCCGCCCATACTTTGCCTGGTCCTTACTTAGAGGATACATCGGCACAATCCGCTCGATTTTAATCATCTTGTCATGGTCCGGCAGGCACCAAAAAGGTACCCGTTCGGGACACATGCCACGCTTTTCTTCCTGGTTGGCCCTTTCAAACATCTCGCGCCAGATGTCTTCATTAAAGCCCTTGCAACCATATTTCTTTGCTATATTTTGCCGTATGGCAAGACACTTGTACCGGTTGATCCGTCCCTCACGCTGCTCCAGATCAATCGGATTGGAAGGCAGGTTCCAGTGCACAATTTTTCTGCAGTAGAAATGGAAATCCAGTCCCTCCTGCCCAATGGACGTGGTTGCCAACACGAAAGGCCGGAAGGGAGAATTAAAAGCAAGACGCAGGCTATCCTTGCACTGCAGGCTTTTGCCTTCACCTCTCGTGTCATAAAAACCGGCAGCGTATCCTGAACGCATCCTTATAAAACGCATTTCACCTTTTTCGCTGCCGGTTCTATGCTTTTCACCTTTCATGATCCGGTCGCGAAACTTCCGGTATGTATCTACACTATAACTTGCCGTGTGTGTTTTGAAGGAGGCGCACATCTTTTCACAAAGCGTTTTCGATCTTTTTTCCCGGGAAACATGCACCAATCCGACTCCCTCAAAGAACCTAAAAATGTGATTGGACCTATCGTTCATCAACAACCTCCCGTTTTTATTAGTTTAGCTCCCTACTGGCACCAGTTCCCTCCCCTTGTTAATTATACCACCACCTTTTGCCTTTAGGGAATGTGCGTTCGGATAAACCAATCAGGCTTTACTGAATTCCTCTGCTTTCGCAAACTGAGCCTGTCTCTTCTATGTGGGCGGACCCACCTAAATGATCATTCCATGTCCCCAATAATTATTCATGACAGGCCCGGTTAACAGGTATGCAAACCCTGTTAACCTGTATATAATAATATATATATAGTATTAAGGGAAGGGATTTTATGGACTTAAAAATTATTGAGGAGAATTTGCGCCGGATTCGTGAGGCAAAAGGCTTAACCCAGGCTGAAATGGCAGAGCGGGCCGGTATTTCCAGGATCGCTTATCGGAACATCGAAAATGGCAGCTCAACTCCCAGGGTATCCACCCTGCAGAATATCGCTGCCGGCGTTGATGTAAAACTCCAGGATTTGTTGGTTCCGGTCCGCACCTTAAAGAAAGTCAGGTTTCGCGCAGCAAAAAAAATGAACAGCCGGGACAACATTTTAACTGAAGTTGCCCGGTGGCTTGACGATTTTAATGGCCTGGAAAAATTATTAAATGCCTGCCAGGATTACAAGTTTGGGAATCTCGCCAGAGAGTTCTCTGCGATGCAGGAGGGAGATAACAGGGCCAAATATGCAGCCGGAAAGGCCAGAGAAAGATTAGGCCTCAAAGAAAAGGAACCCATTCGCGACATCGCCGGTTTACTTGAAAAATGCGGCATTAAAGTGTATCCGCTGAACCTTGTCTCAGACAGTTTTTTTGGCCTGTCTGTGGCTGAGGATGATGGCGGACCGGCCATTATCGTTAATGTGTGGGAGCGAATTTCCGTTGAACGGCGGATTTTTAGCGCCGCCCACGAACTGGGGCACCTGCTCCTCCATTTAGATGCGTATAATGTTGAGGCAAGCGCTGAAGACAAAGTACAGGAGCGCGAGGCAGATGTCTTTGCTTCCTATTTTCTGATGCCGGAAGAAGCCTTTATCTCGGAATGGAAAGAAGCCTCCGGATTATACTATTTAGATCGGGTTTATAAAATAAAGCGTATATTTCAGGTTAGTTATAAAACTGTCCTGTATCGCCTGAATGAGGTAACTGGAAATAATTCTGTATGGGGCAAATTTTATTACGCTTACAGGAAGAGAACCGGTAAAACCCTGGGCAAAACGGATGAACCGGAGGCCTTGCCTCCGGAAACATTTCAACAATCACCCGAAGCGCTGCGTGCTCATGAGCCGGAGTCCCTATCACCATCACATTTTGTTGAGGATCGATTATCCAGATTAGTCCGTAACGCTATTGAAAAAGATCAAATCACTATGAGCCGCGGGGCAGAAATTCTTAGAAAAGAGCTGGAAGAGATGCGGGATATAGTTTCTTTGTGGGTATGATCAATGATAAGCCTTTAAGACGAATGTGCAAAAAGGAAGGCATACCATTAATATGGGGTATTCAACTGATTTGTATATTAGTTGAATCAGGCGGGCTGCCCGTTAAACATGCGAGGGATATTATACTGGAAATACAGGGGAATAACCCGAAATACATCACTGACACTATTGTGCAAAAAGCCTTTAAAAGGCTTGGGATAGGCGGTTGATTCTTTCGTAAGCACCTGATGCCCGATAAAACCAAGGTCATTACTGGTTTTGGAATCAAATATTTTTTACTGAATGCTATCGAAGCGGAGGAATATGATGTCAAATCAAATAAGCAACGATGATCTGAAGAAAATAATCCTTGAGGAAGCAAAAAAAATAAACATAGACTACGCTGCCCATATCGCGCCCCTGTACTCCCTCGCGGAAATACTCGCGCTCAAAAATGTGACCACGCTGCGCAAGCTTGGGAAAGCACTGAGCGTCAAAAACTACGGCAAAATACCGAAATCGCCGCTGATTTCTTCAATCGCCGAATCTCTGCAGGAGGCGGACAACCTCCGCACCTGCCTCTTGGCCATTGATGAAATGGAGTGGGATTTCTTTCAAAGTGCCGCCGCCAAGAAACACCTGCAGACCGA
>JAQVLS010000158.1 GCA_028704035.1 Desulfotomaculaceae bacterium
GTCAAGAACCATTAAGCATGACGCCACCCTTAGCCTAAATAATGTCCTTTACGAGACTCCGCCTGAGTTTGCCGGCAGAAAAGTTAATGTCCGTTATGATCCCGATATGTTTGAAGATGGACTTTCTGAAATCTTCCTTTACTCAGATGACAAATGTATTGGAACGGCCAAAAAAATCCACTTCGCCGACAATGCTAATATGAAACGCAGGGGCAGGCCATCGGCTGCCTCTAAAAAAGAACCCAGAGAAAATGCTGCCCCGGATCCGCCAGGTGACTCCCTGATCCATACACCCAAAAACACAATTTCCTTTTCGTCAATGGATAGAAAGGGGGTAACCCCATGATGTTTACACAATTCTTTGGCCTTAAATACAACCCCTTTACCAAGGAAATCCCTGTCTCGGAACTCTTCCAAGGTTCTGATTTTCTTGAACTGGAGTCCCGGCTGAAATATATTCAGTCTACACGCGGTATCTTTCTTCTTACAGCTGAGGCCGGTGCCGGAAAGACAACAGCGCTCCGCCGCTTCTGTAAGGGCCTTAATCCCGGGCTATTTAAGCCCTGTTATTATTCATTGACTACGGTTACGGTAATGGATTTTTACCGTGGTCTCATCATGATGCTGGGGGAAGAGCCCACCTATAAGAAGGTGACTATGTTTGAGCAGCTGCAAAAGTTAATTTACTCTTCTTATCATGATCAAAGAGTAACGCCTGTCATTATCATTGATGAGGCTCAATGTTTAAGCAACAAGGTCCTTGATGACCTGAGAATATTATTTAACTTTTCTATGGATAGTGAGAACCCTTTTATTCTCATCCTCGCCGGGCAGACGCCGCTGAGAAACCGTTTGCAGATGGGAGTAAATACGCCTCTTCGCCAAAGAATCAATGTGAAATATCATTTGCAGGGGCTAAAAAAGGAGGAACTAAGGGATTACATCCAAAGCCGCCTGAAATATGCCGGGGCCATGGAAACCAATCTATTCTCGGATAGTGCCCTTGTTTCTCTTTTTACTATTACAAAGGGGGCCCCCAGGCAAGTTAACAATCTTGTGACCAGTTGCTTGATGTATGCCTGCGCAAATCAAATGCGCTTATTGGATGAGGAGGTTGTATACCAGGCAAACCGGGATATTGAATTATAGGCCCCAAGCGGTTCGGAAGCGGCCGCTTTTTTTCTGCTCTAAAATGACAGGGCGATGCATTTATCCCTATGCTGGACTGTTCTAATTTGACTAAATAGGCATGATTTGTGAGGAAATAAGGTGCCTATGATACCTGTTTTAATTTGAAGATTCACACTTGCCTTTGGCTATTCGGGTACATCTCCATAACCTTGTGCTTAATTTCATCGGTTCTGATTTGCGCTTACCAAGGATCTTTGGTTCAAGTTCCCCATTGTGGTCACGGGGTATGGGGGTTTCGCTTTCGCCATAATCGCTGATAATGGTCTTATGGTTATAACCATTGCGTGAATTACCGCTGTTGTCGCCTGTTACCGAATGTTTTTCATAGCCTAAATGTTCTTCCGTCTCTACTTCTGACATCTGTTCAACCGTGCCGGCAAACAGTCATTTCAGTTTCGATTGTATATCACCCGTGTTTTGCCAATTCTGCATCAGAAAATTTACTAGCTCCATTTCTTTGTCTGTGAATATGTTCCTTGATTTTTTCATCTGTTAACCGCCATTTGTTTTTATATGGCAACTATTGCCATTTGCACGGGCGCTTATTCAGCATCAAGGAATAACGTAATATCTTACATACTGCGGCGTGACCGGGCGCGAAATCCACATATCGTGGCCGCTGCTGCTCTCGACCGGCTCTTTAATATACTCCGCTGAGTTGTAATCCTGATACCCACCAATACCCAAAATGACTTGAATAGCCGTGTCATTCATAAAGAGCGTATCTTCATGAACGAGCATAATGTAGGAGCTCTCATGCAACTGGTACGCCATAACTTGGCCGTCTTTTTCATATGTCCTGCTATCAAACGTCATCTCATATGTTGAGCCGCGGTAGCTAACCGTCAGCGTCGCCCCGTCCCACGACATTTCCGCACCCAATCCATCGCATACATCTTTAACGGGCAGGAAACTGCCTTGGCCGCGTACGGGCAGAAAAGCCATGACATTAAATGGATACAGTTTTTCATTAAGCGTCGCTTCGCTTGTTTTTGTTGGGTCGTTTATGTCGTATTCAGTATTGCCTACAATGATGCTTTTGAAATCCGACAGCGGTATCACGTCATGAAATCGCGCGCCGAATTGGTAGCTCGTATAATCGGAGACGCGCCCCGGCAAATCACCGGCATTCATGACATAACTTGCCGGAGACATGAACATTTTAAGCTGATTGAATGTTTTGACTTCGCCATTACTCATTCTGAAAAACACATCGGTAAACAAGGTGGGAGAACCAGACTTCACACCTTTTTTCAAGGTGATCCCCAATGGGCTGAGGCGGACGTATGTGTCGCCATATGGCTGCCCCATGAGCGTCAGCTCCTTTGATTCGATGGCGGTGTCTGTAGGAACGGTGATAATCAAGTCGCCGTCCTCAGTCTCAAGTCGCAGGGTCATCGGCTCTGCGTTTACATCCTCCATTTCATCATAATATGCCCAATAACGGACTGTTTCCGTGCGTCTATCAACAAGTTCCCGCGCATACCGGGGATAGCCGACGCCTGTTCCTGTGATTATGCCGGGGCTTGGTGAAACAGATATGTTGTAGCTGAAAGCATTGTCATATATTAGTTCATCGCCGCCCATAAGTTCTTTGAGCGCGTCATCCGTTAACGCCTCGACTGAATAGACCATGAAAATATAGCGGTTATCCGTCAGCACTTCTTCCAGCGTTAGGGTAAAGCGCTTATCAGACACCTGCTCGCGTGGGGTTTGCACAGTGCTCCGGATATGAGAAGTATCACCTCTGAAAAACTCCCCGAACACGTCGAAATTAAAGCTCATTGCCGCAAAAACGCTCGTTATGCTTAATAGCACGTTTGCCGCCGCAATAGTAACTGTTTTAAATACCTTTTTCTTCATGTAAACCTTGTTTTCCTGGCTTGTGTTTAATTGCACCCCTGTTTTTTCTTCAAATACTTTTTTTATATTTCCCAGGTTCTTATCGTTAAAGCTATAATTCTTCATACCGCACCGCCCCCATTCTGGCATGTTATCATTTCACGCAGTTTGAGCTTTGACCTGTAAAGCCGGTTTTCGATCTGTTTAACGGGCATATCAAGTACGAATCCGATATCCTTCAGCTTTTGCTGATAGTAGTACCGCCGCACGATTATCTCGCGATCGGGCTCAGTTAATGCGTTGATTGCGGCAATCAGTTCCTGTTTAGTTTCAGCTGTCACTATTTCGTCGATGAGTGCGATATCCCCAATCATAATTTCATCATCGAAAGATATCGCATTTTTCTTTGACAACTGGTGATACCGGTTGATCGCCCTGCTTTTTGCAGCAGTAGAGAGCCATGTTTTCAGACTGCCGCGCTGCTCATCGTATTTATCGCTGTTTTGCCATAAGTACACGAACACATCCGCAACGCATTCCTCGATATCTTCTACAGTCGCAGCATTTTGGAGGACGGTTGCCGCTATGTGCCACATCAGCTTTGAATACCTGTTTATGGCGTGATTGATAGCCGTTTCGTTTCCGCATCTAATGCCGAGGATGATCTGTCCGTCATTCAAGAGCTTCACCTCGAATTCACTTAGATAACCTGTCACCTAATAATACAAGCAATATTGCAAAAACACTCACAGCTATGGCGTATTATTCTAGGAGAGTGTTGCAAAAACCCTGTTATTTTTGATCCCACAGCCACCTGTTAATCCTTTGCCAGTTTCTGTTACGGGGTCTACCCTGAAAATTAAACCCTGGACAGTGTTGTCGTGAGAATTAAATTGTCGGAGAGTAACAAGAAATTAAGGGTTAAGATTCGCTTTCAAAAAAGATTGACCCTTACAAATTGATATCGAGTACTTTTCCAATCTCTTAATGGCGCGTTTTGCTTCTTGAACCTTTTTCCGTTCCAGGTGGTAGTCACTACCTAGATCACACTCTGCCACAATTCAAAACGTTCAGATAATTTACCAAGGACTTCTCTGCGGGACAAATCCCGGCGACGAGGACATAGAGCTGGCGCCTGAAGAAGAATTAAACGGCATACAGGTTGCAAAGAATATATATGGTTTCAGCCCCGAGACACATTTTGTCTTTATAACCGGATACGCTCAATATGCAATTGAATCCTTCGCTGTCCATCCCTACGACTACATTCTCAAGACGGTGAAAAAGGACAGAATCAACGAAATCATAAGCAGCCTTGCGGACAAAATAGAAAGAAAAAAGGACGCCGGGGCTGGTTCCGGAAAAATAAAGATCAAGACCGGGAATGAAATCTTCATAATAGC
>JAQVLS010000159.1 GCA_028704035.1 Desulfotomaculaceae bacterium
CCGAAAATAAAGAATTCAGTGAACGTCTGTACCGGATAAACTATCAGAGAGTGGCCGATAGCTGCGGCAACCTGCGGGCGCTTGGGTCAGCCGCCCTTGAACTGGCCTACATATCCTGCGGGCGGCTGACTGGCTTCTGGGAAAACACACTGATGCCGTGGGATGTGGCAGCCGGTGCACTACTTGTGGAAGAAGCCGGCGGAAAGGTCACGGACATCGACGGCGCATCTCTCAGCTTGGAAAATTACCTTTCCATCACGGCCAGCAACGGTTTCATCCACGAGGAACTATTAAAAACACTGCTATAGCAACCTGTTTCTTGCCGTTCTTTGTCCTAGCCCCAATATATTTCTCATTGCTTTTTTCAATTTTAACATGAGTAATAGCACATACTAATAATGATGCTCTGACATCATCTAAAATAATAAAACATGTTGGATGGAGGTGGAGAATATTAGAATGCAAAATTCCTTACCGGAAATGCCGGTAGCAATCACAGGAAATTCTAAAATGCTGGCGTGTCATAGGGAAAACGGCGAAATCTTCAGGCTTTTCTGGCCACACATCGAGTACGGCCAGCACCTTGGCCATTTTTGGCCCGGTATAAGAGTCGCATATCCTGAATGGAAAGGTTTTACCAAATGGTTTCATTTAAACATTTGGAAAAATTCTCAGCGCTATATAGAAAACACAAACATTTTAGAAACAACACTGCTCAGCCCTACCCATCACCTGAAAGTGATCCAGAGTGACTTTGTCCTGCCGGACAGCGACATCCTGGTAAGACATTATGAATTCATAAATGAAGGAGAAAAAAGCGAAAAGGTTGCTTTCTTTGTTTACTGTTCTTTTAACATCGAAGAATCGGCCACGCAAGACGGCGCCTACATTGATTTTTTCAATAATTCACTGGTGTTTTTCCGCAGAAATACATACCTTGCCCTAGCCGGAAACGGTTACCCGCTGGCCGGATACCAGTGCGGCCGGCGCGGTACCGCGACCGACCCTTTCCAGGATGCTTCCAAAGGATTTCTCCGGGGAACCCGTGACAATATTCTGCAAAGCGCGGGAAGCCTGGCCTGGGATTTGGGTGAAATAAAGCCGGGTGAGCATAAAACCTTCAGCCTTTACCTGGCGGCAGGCGAAAACGAGGAACGGGTGAGGACACTTCTGACCGAAGTCTGCTCACAAGAAGGCGGGCTCTGGCTGGAAAAAACTAAACAGTTCTGGCGGGGCTGGCTGGAACCGGGCCTGCACCAGGCTGAGAAACACGGGCACAGCGCGTTTAACAGGTCACTTCTGACAATAAAGCTACTTACCAACAAAGAAACAGGCGCATCTATCGCAGCTCCTGAGTTTGACCCTTATTATACTGCCAGCGGCGGTTATGGCTACTGCTGGCCGCGGGATTCCGTATTTATTACGGCGGCCCTGGACGAAGCCGGCTATCATGATCTCACCTGCCGGTTTTATGAGTTTGCCGCCTCAGTACAAAACCCGGACGGCAGCTGGCGCCAGCGCTATTTTACCGATGGCTCGCCGGCGCCTTTCTGGGGGAAACAAATTGATCAGGTTGGTTCGGTGTTATGGGGTTACGGACATCACTACAGCCTTACCAGCGATGAGGGTTTTATAAGCAGTATCTGGCCGTCCCTGGAGGCGGGGGCAAATTACCTGGAAACTAATATTCAGGACAACGGCCTTCCCGCAGTGAGCTTTGACCCCTGGGAAGATACATACGGCCAGGGGACATACTCCGCTGCGGCGGTCTATGGCGGCTTAAAGGCTTCTTCAGATATCGCCCGCTCGATAGGAGAAGAAGAAAAGTCCAACTACTGGCTGGCCAGCTCTGAGAGAGTTAAAGAAGCAATCTTAGAACACCAGTGGTCTGCACGCCGCAACAGTTTTATACGCGGAGTAAACCACAGAGTCCATCAAGATCACTACAACAATATTCTGCATCAGGGAAGAAAAGCTTACGTCACAAAAGACCCCGCCGGTCTATACGAGACCCATTGGGCGGCGGGCGGGGACGAGCGTATTGACGCCGCCCTGCTGGGCCTGGCCTTTCCTTTTGCCGTTCTGGAACCTACAGATCTAAGAATAACAGCCACTGTCCGCGCTATCGAAGAAAACCTCTGGAACCATGACGTCGGCGGCATCCACCGCTATGAAGGAGATAATTACAGAGGCGGCAATCCCTGGCTGATCACAACACTCTGGCTGGCCATATACCATTGCACAGCCGGAAACCGCAGCCGGGCCGAGGAACTTTACCAATGGTCCCTGTCACAAGCAAACCAGCACTTGCTTCTGCCGGAGCAGGCGGATAAACACCATGGCGGTCCCGCCTGGGTGCTGCCTTTAACCTGGTCCCACGCCATGTTTGTGCTCACGCGCCTGGCCCTTAACGGCGGGCTGTCAGCGCTGCGCAAAACATAACTGCTCCTGTTTCCAGTATTATTCGCTAATACGGTTAATCCACCCATTACAAAGCAACAGCGAAGGTGTAAAATGAGCGGCAAGGAACCAGGCAGCAAAAAAGTTTATATCCCGTCTGTGGAAGGGACCAGGATATTAATACTCAACCTCCTCTACATCGCTGCCGGAGCTTTATTAATATCTTTCAGCCTGAACACCATTCTGATCCCTTACGGCCTGTTAGCCGGCGGTATTACGGGACTGTCCTTAATTCTCTTTTACCTGTTCAAAATTCCGGTATTTATAGGCATCCTGGCCCTGAATATCCCTGTTTTCTGGTGGGGCGCGAGAGAAATCAGCCGTAGTTTTTTCTTTTACAGCCTGGCCGGGACAGTCACGCTCAGCGTCCTGCAGCCGGCGACTTACGGCTATGTCCAGCCCTTCCAGCTGGATATGCTCCTGGCAGCCGTTTTTGGCGGCGCCCTGACCGGATTCGGTTTTGGGCTGATATTTAGAGGACAAGGCAGTACAGGCGGCACCGATATCATTTCTGTTGTGATGCGAAAAAAGAGAAACCTTGGCATCGGCGAGGTAAGTTTCTACGCCAACCTGTTTGTTATTATCATATCGCTGTTTTTTTTCCCGCTTAATATCGGCCTCTACACTATCATATCGATATTTTTCACAGGTAAAATGATCGATGTGATCATCACGGGCCTTAACGTCAGCAAATCGGTATTTATAGTGGCTAATAAATCTTCTGAAATAAGCGTAAGGATTATCGGTGAACTGCACCGGGGGGTAACTCACCTGCGGGGGGAAGGAGCGTTTACCCACCATGAAAAAATAATACTAAACTGCGTAATCAACCGGTTTGAGCTGGCCAGGCTGAAAAAAATAGTTACTGAAACTGACCCGGACGCTTTCATGTACATCTCCGACGCCAGCGAGGTCCTAGGCCGGGGCTTTTCCAGATTAAAATAAAGCACCTCAGTTCCAGCTTAAAGTAAAAAAAATACATGCCTAATTCAACTCTACAATTTCTATTTTGATATCCTTCTTACAAAATTATATAATACACGCAAAACATATTAATAGTTTAAATACACCCGAAAAGGTTGTTGCTGTGAATAAAAATGTGCTGATGAAATTAAACAAGGTTACCAAAACCTATATTATGGGCGATGTAACTGTTGAAGCCTTAAAAGAAACAACACTTGAACTATATGAAGGCGAGCTGCTGGTTATTTTAGGACCAAGCGGTTCCGGCAAGAGCACCCTGCTCAACATCATGGGCGGGATGGACCTGCCGTCCAGCGGCGAGGTCTATTTCGGCAGCGAAAACCTAAGCAAGGCCGGTGAGGCCAAACTTACCTATTACCGGCGCAGGGAGGTTGGGTTTGTCTTTCAATTTTACAACCTGATCCCCGACTTAACCGCCAGTGAAAACGTAGAGCTGGCGGCCAACCTAGTGGACAACCCCCTGCCCACGGCTGAAGTCCTGCGGGAGGTGGATATGGAAACCCGCATGGACCATTTCCCGGCTCAGCTAAGCGGCGGCGAGCAACAGCGTGTCTCCATCGCCCGGGCAGTCGTAAAAAATCCCCGGCTGCTGCTGTGCGACGAGCCCACAGGTTCCCTTGACTCCCAAACCGGCAGGCTGATCCTGGCCATGCTGCTCCATGTCAACAAGGAGTACAACAGCACTGTGGCCATCGTCACCCACAACGCCGTCATCGGCGATATGGCGCATCGGGTGCTGCGCATGAGCAGCGGCAGGATCGTGGAAGTCATAAAGAACGAGTCCCCGCTGCCGCCGGAAAGGATCGAATGGTAATGAGTATCCTAGCTAAAAAATTATGTCGGACGATTCTGACCACACGGGGGCAATTCCTGGCGGTAACAGCAGTCGTGATGCTGGGCATCACCATCTACATCTCCATGGGCAGCTTGTCCTACAACATGATCCGTTCCAGGGATACGTTTTACCTTGAATACAACTTTGCCGAAT
>JAQVLS010000007.1 GCA_028704035.1 Desulfotomaculaceae bacterium
CCGCTCTTAACATAGATTCGGTGTCAGTCTCCCCTGCTCTCCCAGCAATAACAATCTCGCGGGTCGGACCAAGCATAAAGTCAATACCCATCAGAAAGTGAGTATATCCCCACGGGTATTGCCCGATACTTCCAGAAAATGCTTTTATCTGCCTTTCAGCTATCTCTGTCAATTTCTCGTTAGCGGTCAGCCGGGCCAGACGCAATAGATTGAGCAGAGCCACCGAATTGCCGGACGGCATCGCTCCGTCGTAAACTTCTTTGGGGCGGGATATAAGCTGCTCCGCGTCCTTTCCATTAAAATAAAAACCTCCGTTTTCCGCGTCCCAGAAAAGATCGATCATCTGTCCGGTAAGTTCCAGGGCTTGCTCCAGGTGGGAAGCGGCAAAATCAGCCTCATACAGTTCCCAAAGCCCCCAGGCTAGAAAAGCATAATCGTCCAGATACGCTGGATAGGCGGCTTCGCCATCGCGATAACGGGCCAGCAGCCTGCCGTCCGCCCGCCTCAATTTTTGCATAATAAATTCCACAGCGTTTACCGCCGCCTTCCTGTAAGCATCCTCTCCGAACACCGCCGCCCCTCTGGCCAGGGCGGCGATCATCAGACCGTTCCAGGCGGTGAGAACCTTATCGTCCTTGTGAGGATGCACCCGCTTTTTACGGGCGTTGAAAAGCTTATTTCGCAGCGATTCAATATAACCGGCAGTTACTTCTGTTTCAAGTGTTAATTCTCCAGCCTCGCTAAAAGGCGGCGCCGCAATCAGGTTAGGGATGCTCCGGCCCGCAAAATTTCCTCTGGTGGTTATGTCATACAACCTGCAGTATATTTCTCCATCCTGATTACCTAAAATATCTTTGATTTCAGATGGAGTCCAGACATAAAACTTACCCTCCTCACCTTCTGAGTCAGCGTCTTCCGCTGAATAAAACCCCCCTGCCGGCGAGGTCATGTCTCTCAATACATATGTAAAAATTTCTTTTGCCACCCGGGCGTATAGTTTCCGTCCCGTTGCCTGGTATCCCTCAATATACGCCAATGCCAGCAAGGCGTTGTCGTACAGCATCTTCTCAAAATGAGGCGCCAGCCACTTTTTATCTGTTGAATAGCGGGAAAAACCATAACCGATATGGTCATATATGCCGCCCCTGTACATGCGTTCAAGCGTCTGCTCCACCATGTCCAAGGCTTCCCCGTCATCCTTGCGTTTCCAGTAGCGCAGAAGGAAGGCCAGGTTATGGGGGGTAGGGAATTTAGGCGCTGTCCCGAACCCACCGTATTCTTTATCAAACATGCTCCTGGCCTGGAAAAAGGCTTGCAGCAGGGTTTTCCCAGTCAGCTCTTTACCATGACTATCACTTCTTTTCGTAAAGACAGAACTGCTTACTTTTTCGGCCATTTCAAGCAGCATATCCGGGTGCTGCCGCCACTTTTCACTCACCAGTATAAGGATTTCTACCAGGCCTGTCCTGCCCCATTTCTCATGTTTGGGGAAATAGGTCCCCGCGTAAAAAGGCTTTTTGTCAGGGGTCATTAATATGGTCAGCGGCCACCCTCCCTGGCCGGTCATAGCCTGGCACACGGACATATAGATATGGTCTATGTCCGGTCTTTCCTCCCGGTCTACCTTTATGGAAACGAAGTTATGATTGAGGATCGCAGCTACTTCCTCATCTTCGAAAGACTCTTTTTCCATGACATGGCACCAGTGGCAGGTCGAATAACCCACACTTAGAAATACCGGGCAAGCACGCTTCTTTGCCTCTTCGAACGCCTCCTCAGACCAGGGATACCAGTCCACAGGGTTGTTGGCGTGCTGGAGGAGATATGGGCTTTTTTCCTTTGCAAGTCTGTTTCCCATTAAAAAAACCTCCAAATCGGTTTAAGGTTATTGTCCCAGAAAGGACGCAAGATAATATGAACGGATTATTACATAAAATTTCATTATTATCAATTTAGACATACTTGCCCGTAAAAGCTGCAGATGCGCAACAGAAGCGCGGACAGGCAATATTTAGGGAAAGATTGACGTGTCCGTGGCTGCTGTTCAAGAAAGCTTTTCAAACCTGAACAACCTGTGGTAGTAATAAAACAACGCAAACAAAAACCAGTCCGCCGGATAAGAAAACCCTATATTCCACCACTGGTGATATACTAGCAGCCCTGTCCTGTCATATAAATATTCCAGGCTTATCGCCGCCCCGGTCCAGACAAACCAGTACGCCGCCATGCGCCAGAACGTCTGTTTCTTAGGCAGCCATTGGATAAACAAGTATGTCACAACTAAAAATATCCCAGCATTATTGGCCAAGTTTATGAACATGGGATTTCCGCCTTGATATTGCCAGAGGGGATAATGCTGAACAACCATGTCAGTTAGACAAGCAAGCATGGATGCTAAAAAAGACACCGGTAAAATTTCCCGCCAGCGTTTTTTATCAGAAAACAGGATCCAGACAATCCAGCTTGTTATAAAAACAACAAAGTGAAACATTGCTAATTACCTCGGAAAGACATTATTTGATTTTTGATATGTCCTTAAAAAACGGAAAGCCCCTCCAGGGGCTTCCGCTTTAAGATTCCATTTGTTTAGCCAGAAATCCCGCTGCGGTTTCGGCCAGTTTGGTTTCCAGATCGCCCATCTGCACACCGGATTCCTTGGTGGCGATAATAACGGCGCCTAACGTGTCCCCTCCAGCTATAATCGGAGCTATAACAGCTGAATTGAAACTGACATCTTCATCAATAGTCAGGTAACAGGGCTCGTTAAAAATAGCCCTCTTTCTGTCGGCCATAACTTTTTCGACGTCCGGGCTAATCTGCTTATTCATAAGCAGTTTCTTAGGGGCACCGGCTAGTGCTATAATCGTGTCCTTGTCCGCGATACATGAGATATGGCCCAGTGATTCGTTTAGAGAATCTGCATATTCCGTAGCAAATTCCCCCAGTTCCCCGATAGGAGAATATTTCTTTAATATGACTTCTCCATCCCTATCAGTAAAGATTTCAAGAGGATCTCCTTCCCGGATCCGCATTGTCCGCCTTATTTCTTTCGGTATCACCACTCTGCCGAGGTCATCGATACGACGCACGATTCCTGTAGCTTTCAACCTTCTTCACCCCTTCTTATTAATATGCTTACCCATATATACTTATACGGATCTGTTGAGTCCTTAAGAGGGTTTTCATGCTTCATCCAGAAAGATAAGGGCAGATACCATTCAAAAACCAGGAGACCTTACCATGATAAAAAATTACAATTTTTGCAAGATTGCCAGGCGCCTGTCAGCAAGGTGTCGCTTCTTAAAGCCTCAAATTACTCATCTCTGGACGTGACGCTGGAATCTGTCACTACTTATAATGGTAGGGAAATGATATCTCCTTAATTACCTGAAAACTGTTATTAGTTTTAACAAAAATGGGATTTATATTAATAAAAATATTACCAATTTGTTGGACTACTGCAAAAAGCTATCTCTTCATGTACCGAAAGGCTCCCTGTGAAAAGCAAAAAGCCAGCATTGCCGGCTTTTTTGCTGAAAATCGTTAAATTATATGAAATAAATATTTTTTTATAATTTAACAACGTTTGCGGCCTGAGGACCCCGCGCACCCTGAACAACGTCAAATTCCACACTTTCACCCTCGTCCAGCGTTTTGAAACCTTCAGTCTGGATTGAAGAAAAATGCACAAAGACATCTCCGCCTTCTTCGGTTTCAATAAATCCAAATCCTTTACCCGCATTAAACCATTTTACCTTACCTTGCATTATCAAACATAACCTCCTAAATTTACCTCTCGGCGAATCACACAGGTATTACTATATACCTTTATGGCGCAAGATACAAGCCATATCTTACACCCTTATATTTTAACCACCTGCGGCCGTTATTATACGTTTCGTTTTTATCGTTAAACTATCATTTGAGTTTGCATTCTTCGAGGATGAGTTTTTTTATTTCTTTCCGTTCAGGGACCTTGCCTTCGGTCTTGACCTTGCCGTCAATTACTATTGCCGGTAAAGACTTAACATTGCAGGAACTGATCACCTGTCTGTCTTCTACCATGTCAACACCGGCTGTCAGGTCCAGTTCAGCAAGCGCATTGATTACTTCCATCAGCAACTGGTGACAACGTGGGCATCCCACTCCGAGCACTTTGATTTCCAAGAAATAAACCTCCTAATACTACTGCTTTTAGGTTAAAACTACACAGGCATGCTAATGCTTTAGCAGCGAACTAGCACCGGGCCGCTCCGCAATTCCTGCACACCAGACAGCCTTCAGCCCTCTCCAGGGTCGCTTCACCGCACATCTCGCATATTTTCCCCCTGCTTGCGTTTGTTCTCTCCGAACAGCCGCCGCAGCGCTGGTTTAGTTCAGATTTGACCTTGTTAAGCTGTTTGGCAATTGCTGAGGCGCATGACCTGCCCGGAGATACCTTTTTGCCCTGGCCCCGGGCCAGCATGTATGACGGGCAGGAGTGGGTACCTTCCAGCTGCTCTGTTATATCTTCAATAGAGATACCGCCCCGGATAGCCAGGCTGATCAACCGGGAGGCCGCCTCGGTGTATACCAGGCAGCCGCCGTCAGAGCCGGTGGTGATAAAGGTTTCCAATATTTCCCCGCTGTCAGGCCGGTAGTTTATGGTCAGGTAAATCTTGCCGCAACCGGTGTCAAGACGGTGGGTCATTCCCTGGGCGCAGACTGGGCGGGGCAGGATCTCACCGCGCCGCAGCTCCGCGGCCGGCCCGGCGGCCTGTCCGCCGCCTACCGTTACCGTTCCCTCTTTGCAGCCTTCTCTAAAAACTGTGACCCCCTTAAGGCCCAAATCAAAAGCGGTCTTATAGCACGTTCCGATGTCCTCTGCGGAAGCTTCCTCAGGTAGGTTTATTGTCTTTGATACCGCGTTGTCCACATGTTTTTGTACCGCCGCCTGCATCAGGAGGTGGGCGATGGGGGTGATTTCCTGCGCCCCCCTGAAGATGCCGGCAACCCCCTCCGGTATCTCTTCCATCCCCTGGCAGGAACCTTTTTCTGCAACGGAAGCTAGTGTTTCCGCCGGGATATCATAGCCTTTTATGTATTCCAGAAACAGGGGCGAGAACACCTTCAGGTCGCCGGCCACGTTGGTAGACTTTGTATAGGCCACGGCAAATATCGGCTCCACCCCGTAACCCTCGCAGCCCGCCATAGTGGTAACCGAACCTGTCGGGGCAATGGTAATGCAGGCTGCGTTCCGGCGCCGCGCGTCCGGGTAAAAGACGCTCTTATTCCACAGCGGGAAGCACCCCTTTTCTTCTGCCAGCTGCGCTGAAGCAGTATGCGCCGCCTGGCGTATCAGCCCGGCAACATTACCGGCCAGTTCCCTGCCCTCAGCGGAGTCATAAGCCAGCCCGGCTTTAATCAGCGCGTCTGCCAGCCCGGTAAAGCCCAGCCCGATCTTCCTGGTCGCTCTGGTCGCCGCAGCTATTACAGGCAGTGGATAATCTGCTACATCTATGAGGTTGTCCAAGAAACGCACAGCTACGTTGACGATTTCTGTTAATAGCTCTTTATCCAGTACGCCGCCGACGGTAATCATTCTGTCCAGGTTGACGCTGCCCAGCAGGCAGGACTCGCCGGGGCTAAGCGGCTGCTCCCCGCAGTTATGGGCACAGATGCCATTGGCGTCAAATGCGTTCAACCCCGGTACGCATACATCGTACACGTCCTCGTTTCCCAGTTCCACTACTGATGATACGGTTGCTAAAAAGCGCTCCTTATTCATTTTTTGTTTATACTTACCAATTAAATCTTTTAATTTTTGAGCTTTCTCGTTGTCAAAGAAATTAACGCTTTCAGCAAATATCAACATATTATCTCTACTGATGATCAGCTCATGCTGTGCTATTGTATTAAGCTTTGCTCCAGCTTGTCGCCTGTTTTGGTAAACACTGCTGGCAATACCCAGACGCAGCAGCATACGTTGTACCGCGTATAGAATACTTAAATCATTTTGCGGCAAACGGATGCTTATGCCTTTTTCATGGTCACCGATCACAGTACCGCCTGAATCGAATAATCCACACAAAAAGCCGCGATAACCATCGGAAGAAGCCATCTCTATTTCACGGGTAACGGCTTTACAACCCGGAAACATTCCCATGTTATTAGTCAGGTCTCTTGAAAAATTTAGTTTCAAGCGATATTCGCATTTCTCTTTGACCTTTATCCCCCCCTTGAAATCACGGCGGTGGGGTTTGTTCGCGTATTCCAAAGCTTTATCCATCACGCTGCAAGAAGCGCCGGGCAGATCACCATTAACTGCCGGCTCCCTGCTCCAAACAGACATTATGCCCGCCTCTTGTTTAAGGGTTCCATCCCCTGACAAGAGGCCCAGTAAGTAGCCTTCTTCTTCCGTAAGCACGCCGGGCCAACTAGCCAGAGCCCTGTGATTATGTAAAACTATTTTATCTCCGGGCGCCAAATCTGCGACAGGTGTCCATTCTTTTTTTATCAAATAGCGGGTTTTACTGGCCGCCTTGAGGACCTTATGGTCAGCGGTAAGTCTAATGCTATAACCTTCACAAGTATCCAACCTCACCACTTGTTTTACCCCGGTCTTAAAAAAACCGCTACTGCTGGTTTTATAAGAGCAGCCATCAGCAATAACGTTAAATTGAGACCCTAGCAGATCAACAACCTGCCGGGGGCCTTCATCTGTCATAACCCATGTGCTGCCGGTAACGCACGGGTTAGTAGCATTGATCGGGTTCTCCGGCACGGGGTTGCCTTCCTGCAGCCTGTCCAGAAAGATCACACCCGGGTCGCCGCAGCTGTGGGCCGCTTCAATAATCATCCCCCGCAGCTGGCGCGCGGGCAATTCCTGGCGCACCTCGCCGTTGAAGACCAACTGCCAGGGCAGATCTTTATCCAGCGCCTCCATGAACTTGTCCGTTACTCCCACCGAAAGGTTGAAGTTTGTCAGCCCCCCGTCTTTTTTGGCCTCAATAAAGTCGACAACCTCCGGATGGTCGATGTCCAATATGCCTATTATAGCGCCGCGTCTCACACCGCCCTGTTTGACCATGCCGGCGGAGGCGTCGTACAGCCTGAGCAATTCAACCACTCCGGACGCCTTTCCCTTGGTGGTTGCTACCAAATCTCCCCTGGGCCTGATCGATGAAAAATTGTAGCCTACACCGCCGCCGGATTTAAAAACAAGCGCCGTATCCTTAAGGGTATCATACATGGACTCGAGCGTATCTCCCACCGCGAGCACAAAACACGCCCCGGGCTGCCAGGGGCGGTCCGTTTTGCCCATGTTGGCCCAGATGGGGGTGGAAGGGATGAATAACAGCTCACCTAAAACGTGGCTGAATTTTTCTTCCCAGGCTTTTTGATCTGCTTTTTCGGCGCCCGCGGCAGTCCTGGCCAGACGCGAAACAGCTTCCGCAAAGGTTTCACTGATTTGCCCGTTTTCATCTTTCCCGGCGTACCGGGCGTCAAACACTTTTTGGCCGGCTGGAGTCAGCTGACGCATAAGAATACCACCTTCAGTCTATTTGCTTAGTTTTTAAAGAAAAAAATATTGATACAATATGTATTGGTATGATTATACCAGATATATTGTGGTCAATATTTTTTCAAGCTATATTATTTACCTCACGGTAACCAAATAAATATATAAGCGGGCAGTTTTAGGTCTTGCCCGGGACCAAAGCTAACAGCCGCCTTTGCAGTGGGCTACCGCCCGTAGCATGTATCTTTTCTTGAGCATATTATCCCTCCTCTCATAAAACCTGTAGAAAACTTTGAAAAACAGCATAGGCTCTATTGTCAGTGTTCAACATTCGCAGGTGCATTTACATCTTTCGTTGACCCCATCCCAGTCTACCAGGTTCCACCAGGCCTCCACAAAGGCAGCGCGCTTATTCTGGTACTTCAGGTAGTAAGCGTGCTCCCATACGTCTAGCGCGAGGATGGGCACAACACCCCACATGGTAAGGTTCTGGTGTTTTTCGGCGGTCAGGATCTCGAGCTTGCCCAAAGCCGGGTTACAGCACAAAAGAGCCCATCCGGAACCCTCCACCGCCACTGCTGCGGCTGAAAACTGCTTCTTGAAAATGTCAAAGCTGCCGAAATCCCTTTCGATCATCCCGGCTATTTTATCGGTGGCCGGTCCACCCCCGTTTGGTTTCATGCTCTCCCAGAACAATGTATGTAAAATGTGGCCCGAGCCGTGAAACGCAAGCTCCCTCTCCCAATGCTTAACCAGGCTGAAATCTCCTTTTTCCCGCGCTTCCGCCAATTTTGCATCGGCGTTGTTGAGCCCGTCCACATAAGCTTTGTGGTGGGCGTCATGGTGCAGTTTTACAGTCTGCTCGTCATAATAAGGTTCCAGTGCGTTATAGGCGTAAGGTAGTTCCGGCAGTTGATATTTTGGCATTTTATTACCTCCTGATTTTAATATTATTATTCCCCTTGGGGACAAAACTTTACTTTATACATATTGATAGCAGTATTCAGCCTTTTGCTTACTACTGCCCAATTCACGTGTTTTAAAAACTCCTTGACATAATCGCTTCGGCTGGGGAATGCCGTATAGTACGCGTGTTCATAAACATCCAGTACAAGCAGGGGGAGAACCGACCACACGCCTTCCGCGTGGCTGTCCGAGAAATAATTTCTAAGTCTGCCTTCCTCCAGGTCAAAACCCAGCATTACCCATCCCCTGGCGCACATCGCCAGCGCGAAAAATTTCTTTTCCCACTCTTGCAGAGAACCAAAAATACGCTCCATTAGGCCCAGCATTTCCAAAGACGGCTGTGTCGCTGCGCCCTGGGTTATGTTTTCAAAAAAGTATTTATGCAGTTTCACTGAATTCAGCGCTTGGGTATGCTCTATTTTCAGAGACCGGAGAGGGCAGTAGGTAGTATTGGCCATAGCCGTATCAGCTTTGAGAAGCCTGGCTTCAATTTCTTTTATCTTGTTTTGATGAACCGCCGGGTAGTGCGCATAGTGTTCATCTAAAAGCTCCTTAGAAAATCCACAATGGATCTCCTGTGGGATTTCCTTTTCCATATTGCTCAACCCCCTGTCATTAGAGTTATTATAGCCGGAGTTGCTTACGGGCAAATTACGTAATCCTTAAAAATTTATTAAAAAAGACGTTATCAAAACGTCTTCTTACATAATGTGTTCAAATTTGTATCCCGTTCCCCAGACCGTCTTTATAAAGGACGGCTTGGAGGGGTCGGTTTCTATCTTTTCTCGTAGTTTCCTGATATGGACAGTAACAGTGTTGTCGTCGCCGTAAAAGGCACTGTCCCAAATCTTGTCCAATAAATGGGCCTTGGTAAAAACACGGTTCGGATTGGAAGCCATCAACCATAGAAGTTCAAACTCCTTGGGGGTCAGCTCGATCTTTTGGCCGTTTTTTTCCACCACGCGCCTATCGTAGTCCATGATAAGACTACCATATTTCAGCGAGTTCTCATTTTTAACTTTTTGCTCGCTGATCCGGCGCAAGACGGCTTTAACCCGCAAAGCCAGCTCGGTCGGGCTGAACGGCTTGGTCTGATAATCGTCGACCCCCAGCCGGAAACCCACTACCTTGTCTATCTCGTCGCTTCTGGCGGACAGTATTATGACCGGGATCTCCCGGATGGCTTTTAGCCGCTGGTATGTTTCAAAGCCATCCATACCCGGCATCATAAGATCCAGCAAAACCAGGTCGGGAAACGACTGCTTTGCAATCTGCAGGGCTTCCTCGCCGCTCGCCGCCGTTGTGACCTTGAATCCTTCCTTGCTCAGAGTGTGCTGCAGTATTTTCAATATCTTGTGATCATCGTCTACTACTAAAATATTATTGGACATATCTAACTCACCTTCCTTTTTCTTCAGTCTCTTCCGTTGGCAGCATAAATGTAAATGTGCTGCCCTTATTTATTTCACTTGACACTCCAATGTGGCCGCCATGCAAATCTACCAGTTCCTTGGCAAGCGCAAGACCGATGCCGGTGCCGCTGTATTTTCTGGAAGTGGTGCCGTCTACCTGCTGAAAAGATTGAAAAATCTTTTCCTGGTCGACTGCTTCTATACCAATCCCAGTATCTGTAACAGATATGTAAACGCCTGCGGAATCGTCCTGCTCGACCCCCACGGTTACCTGCCCGCCCGGAGCGGTAAATTTTAACGCGTTAGAAAGCAGGTTGGTCAATATCTGCCCTGTTTTATCCCGATCCCCCCAAACTTTTACCGAAATATCGGCCCGGGGTATTTCGAGGGTTATCCCCTTCTGATTAAAAAGGGGCCTGATCCTGCTGGAGACTTCACCAATTAGTTCATAAACATTCAGCACTTCTTTATATAATACCGTTTTACCGGCGGCGATTTTCGACAAATCCAGAAATCCATTAATCCTGCCGAGAAGCTCCTTGCCGCTGTCGCTGATCTCGCCCAGATAATCTTTCTGCATCTCATTCAGCGTCCCGGTACATTCATCTAACAGAATTTCAGTAAACGCGATGATAGCAGAAAGAGGGGTCCGCAGTTCATGGTTTGTGTTAGCGAGGAACTCATCTTTAAGACGGTCCGCTTCCAGCAGCTGCTGATTTTTTTCAGCCAACATTTCCCACTGCCTGGCCAGGGTCCGGTTCGTCTCGTAAAGCATGCCCAGGGCGTCGTCTATGATCGCTTTAAAAATGAAGGCAAAAGAAAATACCTGGAATATGTGGCCGAGTAAATTATAAGTATCATACGGGCTTAAATAATAGATAAAGGCCAGATCGCTCATAATGATGATAATCAGCGCCATTCCCAGATAGAGATCTTGGCTTTGCGCCCACTTCTTCGTCAGGATCCAGAGCATGGCAATAGCTTCGATTGCTATTACCAGGTAACCTAAAAAGACTTTGGGGATAGTTTGGCTGCCTGACGCCGCGTCATACATATCAGGCAGGACAGCAAGGTTCGTGACTATGAGATAAATCACGCCGATGCTTAATAAAAACGATAACGCGGGAATCAAGGCCGACCTGCGAATGACTACAATTTTTTCGCCGTAAACCACGGCGGCCAACAGTCCAACAGCCAGGATCAGCTTTGTAATAATAAACAGGGTCGAGGCCTTGTCGACCGTGTTGGATGTAATAAAGTCAGGCATACCCATGTAAGAAAGAGCATGCGCAAATTCAAAAGGAGCTACCAGGCAGAAGGTCAGTGAAAGTAACAGCATTTTCAGTTCGTGTTTATATTTATAATCATACCAGCTCATTAGTGCGGCGCATATAGCCACTGCCACAATAACAAACTCAATTAACATATGCAGCACAGGGTAGATTTCCTGTCCGATAACGGTATAATACCTTCCTGCTAAAAATACAAGAAAAATAAAAAAAAGAAACCAGGCAACTGCTTTGGGTAAAAATCGCCCACCGGTTAACAAGCGTTCTTTTATTGAGATTGTACGCATTATAGCCGCAGCCGCCTCCCTTCCCAGAAAGCCAATACATTAATAATTCGATTCAATATTCCAATAAACCTGCAAAAAGAAAAAACACCGTTTTATACGGTGCAGGTAATCAGACATATTCTTTTTAAAAATTATTCACTTTGTTTTATCGCTTCGTATAAGTCGGCAAACTTTACTTTTAAAGGGGTCTCCCCTGCCTTTTCCTTCTCAAAATATTTTAATACCGTTACCTTGTCTACCAGCGCCCCCCCTCGATATATAAAATGAATTATCACATGACTTACACTTGTCTACTAACAATTCTAAACATATTTGTTTTAATCCGGTTAATCAGTTTTTTAATCTTGTTAATCCTGTGAAATTAAAACACTAATCAGTTATTAGGGGACAGTTTTTTTCTTGTTTCCAACAATATCACAACCGGTCAATATACCCCAAATAAATACTATATCTTCAGCCTGTGGCCGTTTTTTTTCAGCCAGTCCCGGCAGGTCTTGTAATCGGGGCAGACAGACTCGACCAGGGTCCAGAATTTCTTGGAGTGGTTGGGCTCGACCAGGTGTAACAGCTCGTGAGCTACTATGTAGTCTATCACCTGCAGCGGCGCCATAACCAGCCGCCAGTTGAAGTTTAAATTACCAAGATTTGAGCAGCTTCCCCAGCGTGTTTTCTGCCCTCTGATGGCTACCCTGTTGAAGCGCAGTTTTAACGCATTGTTTGCAACCCTAATCCGCTGGTTGATCAGCAGGCGCGCCATGCTTTTCATCCAGCATTCCAATACGACTGCGGCTTCCTTTCCGTTGTCTTCATTCGGCATAATCACTATTTTATCATCCACAATTTCCACTGTGCCGGCTTTAGTCCTTTGCGGCCGGACTTCTACCTTGTATTCCCGGCCCCGGTAAAGAACATACCAGCCAGGCTGTTTGTCCGTCACTGCAAGGCTTTGCTGAATCTGTGCGAAATAATCGAGCTTGTCCAGAATCCAGGCCTGCTTTTCTTTTAAAATTGTATCTAAGGCGCCTGAATCAAAGCATTCAGGCACTGTTATTACCAGACCATTTTCCAAGTCTACTTTAAGCCGGAGGGTCTTAGCCCTAGCACTTGTTTTTAATGAATAGGCTACCTTCCTCCCGGCCAGGTTCACCGTCCCTGCGGACAACCGTGCGCCCCCCGGCTTTTTTCCGGCTGCCGTCCACACTCTGAAAGTCAAATATACCCCCCCAGTTTGCACAGTGGAAAATTTCCGGTGGTTTAATCAGGATAATGATAAGAGTAATGGCCCGGCGGCTATTACTCTTATCATTATCATCAAATCAACAAAAACCTTAAGCCGTTCCGCCGCAGCCCCCTGGAATACCGCAGGCGTTCGCCCCCGGGCAGGTATTGGCGGCTGTGCTGTCACAGCCCGGGCAGCTTGTGGTGTCATTGGCCGGCTTCCCCACAGAACTGGGCAAAAAGGGAGCGGAGATGAGCTTTTTTAAATTAGTGCTCCCACAGGCACATTTTTTTTCCTGGTTATGGCCGGGCAGATGGAGAATTTCAAAGACCTTTTCACAATCGTTGCATTTGTACTCAAAAATTGGCATGTTATGCACCCCCATAAAAAATTAATTGTTGATTTTTAGTAGCTTGTTGGCTCATCCTTAATACAACGGATATGATCTTTTATTCATCTTCAAACAGGGGTTCTTTTCAGCTCAAAGATAACAGGGCGGTCCGGGTCGGGGCAGGCCCAGGTTGTTACGCTGCTGTCTTCCATCCAAGGGAAACTGCCGCCGTACAGCAGCGCCGCCACCGCCGAACGCAGTGAATCATAGGCGAACTGGCACAGCCCGCCCGGCGTGCACTCCCCAAATTCAAAAGCGTCTCCAATTTTATGGCCATAGGAGCATTTCCCATCGCCCCTGATTTCCACGATCGTCGCCACTACTTTGTATTTATACATGCTAACACCTCAAAAATTTTGATAGGTACTTTATACCGCTGCTCATAATTTCTTATTCTTCAAGTTCGCCTTGTTTCCTTTGAGCGCTACAGCAACAAAAAACCCCGGCTAAATTATTTTAATAAAAAATTAAAAAAAATGAAAGCCTTAATTGCTTCCAACAGCTTTGTTTAAATATAACAAGATAAGGCCCAGGGTTTCGGCAAATACTTTTTACAAAATATATGGTATTAAAACCGGCGTCCTAACAGGCACTTTTTACCCTCTGGTTAATGAATGATCCCCTGCTTCTTGAATATACTAATAACATGAGCAAACATAAATCGCATGTGGACAGAAAACGAAATGCATACGGCAATGCGGTGACAAAAATGCGCCTGAACAAGATGGAGCGCATGAATAAATCCGCACCGCTGGTTGAATACAATCTTGAAAGTTTTGTAGGAAGATTTGAAATATATGATCCGAATAAAAAAAAGGGCCGGAAAAACAACATATCTATTTAATAACATTAGCCCTCTCGCAAAGAGGGCTATTAAAATGCAGACATGAAAACTAATTACCTTATCGAAACTTTTCTAATTAATCTGAATACTAATTGAAATACGCATTTTCCTGTGTTATTATCGCTACAGGCAGGAGGTGGAAAAATGAAGGTGGTTTTTCATGATTTATTCCGCGGCGTCTATGATTACGACCCGGCCGCCGCCGCTGGCAGGATGGACTGCATCGTAGATGAGCTGGAAGGCCGTTACGAATTTGTTGTGCCGCATCCAGCCAGTGAAAAAGACATCCTGCTTGTACACAGTCAGAGTCACCTGGATTGGGTAAAAGAACGCAGCATCATTTATGAGATAGCCATGTATTCCGCAGGCGGAGCAATCATGGCAGCGCAAATGGCCATGCGGGGCGACCCCGCTTTCGCCCTGATCCGGCCGCCCGGCCACCATGCCAGTAGGGACTCCTGCTGGGGCTTTTGCTGGTTTAACAACGTTGCTATGGCGGTGGAGAAGGTACGCAGGGAAGACACGGTAAAAAAGGTCATCATTGTAGACACTGACCTTCATTTCGGTGACGGTACTGATAATATCTTCGAAGACAACTATGACGTAAGTTATTACAACATCTACAACATAGAAGGTCTGGTACAATTTCTCAATATTCATAAGGAATGCGATTTAATTGCGGTTTCAGCCGGCTTTGACAAGCATAAGCAAGACTGGGGATTTATCTACTCAACCGAAGATTTTTTCACAATGGGCCAGATGATCTCCAACCATGCCCGCAAATTTTGCGGCGGCAGGTTCTTTGCCGTGCTTGAAGGCGGTTACAACCACCAGGTGCTGGGCAAGAATGTGAGAGCCATGCTGGAAGGATTTGATTCAGTTTAGGTTTAGTCTTGAAATAAGATTAATTATTGAATAAATCAGCTAATTGTGTAACAGATATGGCGGATAATTAAAGGCCATATTTTTTTTATTATTAAGCCAAATAGAGCAGCGGTATAAAAAGGGGTCCTGCGCTTGTTCAACAGAGATGGTTTAAACAGAAATGATTTGCCAACAATAAAGATGTGTTATATCGTAATAATGGATGTTTGTGTTAATTTAAAATCCAAAACTAAAGGTGGGGGATCAGTGAAAAAAGAGAGCAGTAATAAAATTCCGGTAGCGGCAGAAAGTATTACAGATGAAACCTTGCCGGAAACACATATCCTGACCCAGGCCGAGTTGGCCCGCCGGGAAAGGCTGGCGAAAATTCAGCAGGAAAGAGACGGCTTTGTTGGCTTAAATGAGCTGGCAGATTTTGAAACAAAACAATCAGAAATGTTCATAAAAGAATGTAAAAACATCCTCAGGGACAACTTGGCCGCAGGCGTTAGGACAGACTGGGCGTCCCTTTATAATGACAAGCCTTATCCCCCTTTTGTATATAAAAATCCCGCTCCCCGGTACAATCTGATCGCCCGGGAAAAGGGCGTACCGAAAAAAAGTTTTTTTTCTGAACTGCTTTTCCCCGCTATAAAAAAAGCGCGCCTGGAAAAAGAAAACAACGCTAAAACAGCTTATGATTTGAAATCGAAACAACATGAAGAAGAAAAAGAAGCAGGACGCGCCGCCTACGAAAAAGAAAGGGACGCTTATGTGGCCGGGCAGTCGGCCTATAACAGCGAAGTTGAAACACTGCAGTTTAATTTTGGAAAAGGGCATCCCGCAGCAATCGAAAGCTTTGCCAGGATAGTCCTGCATAGCATAAAAATACCGGATTCTATCAATGTTTACTTTGATCCGGTCTATCTGCCGGGAGAAAAACAGCTGGTTATCGATTGCTTGCTGCCGGCCTATTATGATTTACCCCGCGCTGTCAGCTACCAATATAACAAAGATAACCGGGCCATAGTGCCCATTGTAATGGGCGATCAGGAGTATAACACATTTTACCTGGACCTTATCCAGCAAATTACCCTGATTGCGATAAATACCGTTTTCAACGCGATACCCGCCCGGCTCCTCCAATGGGTTGGTTTTAACGGCTGGGTTGAAAATGATAAAATCGGGGATACCCTGGAATCAAAGGCCTGTATCATAACCTGCCGGACGGCCAGAGACGATTTTACAGCTCTTGATCTGCTTGAGCTCTCACCCACGGACCTGTTGCAGGAACTTGAGGGCCTGACTGCAAAATCCTTTACGGGGACGGACACAGTGCAGCCGTTTGTCAGCACCGCAGATTCTTCTGACGCAGATGAAAATAAACAGGCGTCGGATGTCCTTAAAGATAAGTCCAAACCACCCCGGTACCGGCCAGGCGAACTCAGACAAGTTACCACACAACTTATGGAAGAGATGGTGGACCAAATTGAAAAAAGCTTGCTGACCGACAGGGACAAGGATGGAATGATCCATTGACTTTGAGCCGGCTTTTAAATTCTCATGGGGCGCAAAATGTCTGAAAATTCTGCAATGTAATTCATTTCAATTTCATCCGCCACGTGGTACCATATAAGAAAAAACAATACTGCATGGAGGTGGCGCTTTTTGGAATCAATGCTGCGTGACCTGGCGGCTTTTTACGAAAATCTGGACCAGATGCTGCAGCCAACAAAAAAGGTGTGCGGGGCCTGCGGCGAGTGCTGTCGGAAAGCGTCCATGCTGAGGGTTTACCCGCTGGAACTGCAGAACATCAGAAGGTTTGTTAAAGATGAGTATGCTATGAGGAAATTCGTAGATTTCTCAAACAACAAGGTGGTTAAAATCTGGGGGAATGTAGAAGGACTATGTCCCTTCCAGGAAGGAAATCGCTGTTCCATTTACGTTGTCCGTCCGTACTTCTGCCGTGTATACGGCCATTACAACTACCGAGGCGATAATTTGCCTAAGGGGTGTGTCTACTTCAGCCATTCCATAACCTATTTTGATAAGAAGGAGCTGCCCCTGTATGATGATTTAAATTCACTCTCCCAATAATCACAGGGCGCTATCCAGATTTACCGCTCAGAAGACTTATAATCTTGTTCGTAATGCTGCCAAGCGGCACAAGACATTCCGCCCCGCCCAGCTGATAAGCCATCTTCGGCATGCCGAATACAACTGAGGTATCCTCATCCTGGGCCAGGGTTCTGGCGCCGGCCCTGCGCATGGCAAACATGCCCTCAGCCCCGTCGCCGCCCATTCCTGTAAGCATTACCCCAATGGCGTTGGCGCCCACGTATTTCGCCACCGACTGGAAGAGCACCTCAACTGACGGGCAATGCCCGTTGACGTTTTCTCCTTTCCGGCAGTCCACCTGGTATATCCCACCGGACCGGCACACTCTCATGTGAAGACCGCCGGGCGCGATTAATACACTGCCGGGCATAACCCTGTCCCCGGTTTTCGCTTCCTTTACTTCCATCCTGCTGACAACGTCCAGGCTTTCAGCAAAATGCCGTGTGAAACCTGCGGGCATATGCTGCACTATCACGACGCCGGGCATAGTAGACGGAAGGCTTTGCACAATCCGGCGTATGGCCTGGGTACCTCCGGTTGAGGCTCCAATCGCAATAACTTTATCCGTTGATTCGGCCAGGGAGTAGCTGTCGATTTTTGCCGGCTTAAGCGCAGTCCTCCGATTTCTTTTCCAGGCGCTGACGTTGACAGACGCCGCTATTTTGACCTTATCCCTCAGATCACCCAGCATATCTCTTAAACCGCGGGCAACATCGGTACTGGGTTTGGTA
>JAQVLS010000160.1 GCA_028704035.1 Desulfotomaculaceae bacterium
GTCAAGAATTCTGGAAGTGGAGTCCAGTGGGTCCACCGCCGGGTAAATGCCCAGCTCCACGATCTGGCGGGACAGAACCACAGTACCGTCCAGGTGAGCGAAAGTGGTGGCCGGGGCGGGGTCGGTCAGGTCGTCAGCAGGCACGTAAACAGCCTGTACCGAGGTAATCGAACCTTTATGGGTGGAAGTAATCCGCTCTTGCATCTGGCCCATCTCTGTGGCCAGGGTCGGCTGGTAACCCACGGCGGAGGGCATGCGGCCCAGCAGCGCGGAAACCTCTGAACCAGCCTGGGTAAAACGGAAGATGTTATCGATGAACAGCAGTGTGTCGGCGCCTTCTTCATCACGGAAGTACTCGGCCATGCACAGTCCGGTCAGGGCCACGCGGAGACGCACTCCAGGGGGCTCGTTCATCTGGCCGAACACCATGGTAACCTTGTCCAGAACGCCGGACTCTGTCATTTCATTGTAAAGGTCGTTCCCTTCACGGGTACGCTCGCCCACACCAGCGAATACTGAGAGACCGCCGTGCTGCTTGGCGATATTGTTGATTAGCTCCATAACAATAACGGTCTTGCCCACGCCGGCGCCGCCGAACAACCCAACCTTACCGCCCTTGAGGAAGGGAACCAGCAGGTCAATAACCTTGATGCCGGTTTCCAACTGCTCTGTCTTAAGAGCCTGATCCACCAGGGGAGGAGGCATGCGGTGAATGGGATATTTCTTTTCGCTCTCTATGGGGCCTTTACCGTCGATGGGCGCACCCAACACGTCTATAAGACGGCCCAAAGAGACTTTGCCCACCGGCACGGAAATAGGAGCGCCGGTGTCTACCACGTCCATACCGCGGATCAGACCGTCCGTGGCGCTCATGGCTACCGCGCGGACGGTGTTATTGCCCAGGTGCTGGGCAACTTCCAGGGTAAGGTTGAACTTCCGGCCAAACATATCTTCTTTGTCGCTTGTAATCTGCAGGGCGTTAAAAATCTCAGGCACCTGGCCGGGTGGAAAACGGATGTCCACCACGACGCCGATAACCTGCACAACTTGACCAACGTTCATTCGCTTCTCTTACCTCCTTCGCTTCAACTTAAAGTTGAAAAACGACTTCACAGGATTTGCATAACCCGTTTTTCACAGGATTTACATGATTTCAAGGATTTACAGGATAAATATAATTAAATGTTAAAGAATTATAAGTTTTAATTTTAATCCTTTAATCTGGTTAATCCTGTTCGTCCTGTGATTATTACTCTTTACTCCAGGGCTGCAGCGCCGCCGACGATCTCGGAAATTTCCTTGGTGATCTGGGCCTGGCGGGCCCTGTTCATGGTCATGGTCAACCCGTCGATCATATCCGAGGCGTTCTTGGTCGCATTCTCCATGGCTGTCATCTGGGCGCTGTAGAAACCGGCCTTGGTCTCCAGCAGTCCCTGGAATACGGCGTTCTCAATATATTTCGGCAGCAGTTCGGTCAATACAGCCTCAGCTGAGGGTTCAAAGATATAAGGAAGCTTTTTGGTTTCTCCCTCCGCGCCTCCGCCTTCCTCAGAAGGCGGTTCGGCCGGCAGTATCTTGATCACAACCGGCTTTTGTATCAACACGTTAACAAACTGGCTGTAAATAAGATACACCTCATCGTATTCTTCCGCCGAATATTTATCAATTACAAAGGATGCGATGTCCCTCGCCATGCCGTATTTAATATCATCGCTCATCCCGACATACTCTTTGGCTATTTTTAACCCGCGGCGACGGAAAAAGTCACGGCCTTTACGGCCAATTGTAATCAGATCCAATTCAGCTTTCGCCGTATTTATTTCCTGGTTTGCCCGCCGGATCACGTTGCTGTTGAAACCGCCGCATAATCCCCGGTCAGCCGTTACGATAACTAAAGCTGCCTTCTTCGGCTCGCGCACCGCCAGCAGCGGGTGCTTGACGCCGTCGGAGGCTATAGCCACCCGTCCCAGCACACCCTTGATCCGCTTGGAATAGGGGCGGGCCGAAGTTACCGATTCCTGCGCCTTGCGCATTTTGGCCGCTGAAACTGCTTTCATGGCCTTGGTAATCTGCTGCATGTTTTTGGTAGCCTTGATGCGGCGCCGGAGATCTCGCAAACTTGCCATATAATTATTTCACCACCTTTAAAGTGGATGTCATTTTGGTCGTTGGTTATTCTATTCCGACCTCTGACGACTGAATCCGAATTTACAGGCCGCGGGCTGTCTTAAAGCTTGCCTTAAACTCTTCGATAGCCGCTTTCAGTTCCTTTTCAATATCTTTAAAATGGCCTGTTTTATTTATGGTTTCACCGATACTCGGTTTGTTCGCCTTCATAAACTTCAAAAACTCCGCTTCAAAAGGCTGAACAACATCCACCGGCATATCGTCCAGGTAGCCGTTGGCAGCTGCAAATATGCTCATGACCTGCTCTTCAACCGACATGGGCACGTACTGCCCCTGTTTCAGAAGTTCTACCATGCGCTCGCCGCGGGTCAGCTTGGCCTGAGTCGCCTTGTCCAGGTCGGAACCAAACTGCGCGAAGGCCGCCAGTTCACGGTACTGGGCCAGGTCCATACGCAGACTGCCCGCGATAGCCTTCATGGCCTTCACCTGGGCGTTGCCTCCCACCCGGGAAACTGAGATACCCACGTTAACCGCAGGGCGGACGCCGGCGTAGAAGAGGTCAGGCTCCAAGAAGATCTGGCCGTCGGTAATGGAGATCACGTTGGTCGGAATATAAGCCGAGACGTCACCAGCCTGAGTCTCAATAATGGGCAGCGCGGTCATAGAACCGGCGCCCAGTTCGTCCGAAAGCTTACAGGCTCGCTCTAATAGACGGCTGTGCAGGTTGAACACGTCGCCCGGATAAGCCTCACGTCCGGGAGGACGGCGCAACAGCAGGGAAAGCTCGCGGTAGGCCGCAGCCTGTTTGGACAGGTCATCGTAAATAATCAGCACATGCTTGCCTTCATCCATGAACGCTTCGCCCATAGCAGCCCCGGCAAAGGGAGCGATGTAAAGCAGCGGCGCCGGGTCGGCAGCGGTGGCGGACACGATAATGGTATAGTCCATCGCGCCTGTTTCAGTCAGTTTCTGCACCACGTTGGCCACAGTGGACTGTTTCTGCCCGACTGCCACATAGATGCAGATTACGTCCCCGCCCTTTTGGTTGATGATGGCGTCAACGGCGATGGCGGTTTTGCCGGTTTGGCGGTCGCCAAGGATGAGTTCCCGCTGGCCGCGGCCGATGGGAATCATCGAGTCGATAGCCTTGATCCCTGTCTGCAGAGGCTGGTGCACCGACTTACGGTAGATAACGCCGGGGGCTATTTTTTCCACCGGGTTATATTTGTCGCTTTTGATCGGGCCCTTGCCGTCCAGTGGCTGGCCGAGAGGGTCAACCACACGGCCGATCAGAGGATCGCCGACGGGCACGGACACAATCCGCCCGGTGCGCTTAACGGTGTCACCCTCCTTGATGTGTCTATAAGGTCCAAGAATAACGCAGCCGATGTTATCCTCTTCCAGGTTGAGCGCCATTCCTAGCACGCCGCCGGGAAATTCAAGCAATTCCATCGACATGCACTCCATCAGGCCATACACACGGGCGATACCATCGCCGACCTGGATAACGGTACCAACGTCCGCCATCTCGATCTGTGCCTGATACTTGTCTATCTGCTGCCGGATAATCGAGCTGATTTCTTCAGGTCGCAAATTCATCTACTGGTTTCACCCCTATCTAGTTAACTTATTGCCTTAAGGCTCTCTCTCATATAAGCCAATCTGGTCTTGACACTGCCGTCAATAATTTTATCCCCCATACGCACCACTACCCCGCCGATAAGAGACGGGTCCACAGTAAAAGAGGTCTGTACTTTTTGTCCGGCCAGCGTGCCCAGGATCTGTTTCAGCTCTTTTTTTTCCTTATCGTTTAACTCCACGGCTGAAGCGACCTGCGCCGCTACTATGTTCCGGCCGGCATTGGCCAGGGCGATATATTCGGCCACAATGTCCGCAAAATACGTCTCCCGCCGGCTGTCTACCAATAAGGCAAGAAAGTTACCTGTTACATCAGAGATTTTTCCTTTAAACAACTTGTCTAACAATTCTTTTTTAGCAGCAGGGGTAATCTGTGGATGGTAAAGCAACCGCTGCAGGTCGTTATTATCCGCAATCACCTGTCCGATCGCTTTTAATTCGTCTTCGATCTCATCCACTTTGCTCCTGCGCTTCGGCGGAACCTTTTCCTCCGAGGCTAGCCCATACAGTGCTGCTGCATAACGCCCCGCTACAGGCCCCCTCATTGTAATTCCCCTGCCTCTTTAATAAAGTCCTTAATCATGTTGCGTTGGATACCTTCTGTCATTGACTTGTTGATAATCTTACCGGCAACCAGGACAGAAAGACTTGCCACCT
>JAQVLS010000161.1 GCA_028704035.1 Desulfotomaculaceae bacterium
TCTAGATATAGATCTATGAGCTGGGTTACCGGGAAAAGCCCGTGTGTTTCCGACATCTTTCTGATCAGTTCAATTTGTTTGGCCGGGCCCAATCCCAGAAAAGGATTGTTTTTTTGAATGAGGTCCCTGGCTTTGCCCCGGCAAATAAAAATTTGTGCGGCGCCCCGGGTTTCCCGGAAGCGCATTAACGGGGAGAGCCACTGTTCTAATCCTTCCCTGGCCAGCTCTTCCGAAAATACGAAGGCCTTGGCGTGCTGTAGGTATACGTGCCTGTCGATGGTCGTGCTCAGTAAATCAAGCATCACCAGAGGGCCATAAGCCTCCACGCTGACAACTTCCCTGATGGTTTCTTCGTCGCCGCCTCCACCCTCACCGCCCCCGGTGGCAGTCTTGGGATTTGCAATGCTTAAGGTCAACACCAGGTTATCCCTTTCCCCTTTGTCAAACCCCACCATCAATACGTAGGCGATTTCGTCCGTCTCCCGCATGCCCCAGCAGCCGGTAAGTGATAAAAGAGATATTATCAGCAGTAAAAAGAGATATAGCTTAGCTTCCCGCACGACGCATCCTCCCTTTCAGCCAGTAAGCCGCCAGGATAAGCAGCGGCAGCAGATAGTTGGGGATATGAGCAAAGGGCCTTAAAAAATCGGTGTCCAGTTTCATTGTTGTGGGCAGGTCGGGCGGCAGAAAGCTGAAAATAAAAACAATCAAGCCCAGCGGCCAGATTAATGGGCGGTAGTCGGGCAGCTTCAGCGTCCTAGCCAGGGAAACGGAGGCCCCGTACAGGGTCAGGGCTATTTTTATCGCCCCTACTATGCTCCAGATAATGATGAACAGCGCCTCTACCCGCTGGAAAAAACGGCCCAGGTAAATGTTCCTGGACAGTCTGTAAAACGGCAGCGATGTCTCTGTTGCTACTTCCTTGCCCATTGTCAAAACTAAAGCCGCCAAAAGAACGCCCAGGACAGTAAAAGCAATCAGTGCGGCAAAGAAATTGATCCTCATATACTTGTCCGCCCCGCCTATCGCTTGCACCAGGACAGCGGCCAGGATAATTTCGGTGACTGCGGCGGTACTGAAGGCCCCCAGGCCGAAAATCGGGAAAAACCCGTTGCCGAACACGGGGAACAAGTTGTCAAATTTCCACTGCGGGGTCAAGGCAAACAACAGCAGGACTATACCGCCGAAGACGTATATGTAAGTCAGGCGGGTTGACCGCGCTATAGCTTCTATGCCCAGATAGCTTCCCAGCAGCCCAATTGCTATGTAGACTGTCGCTATCACGCTGATCGGCGTTTCAGGCAGCGCGGCGGTAATCAGCGCTTCGCTGAATTCCCTTACAAAAAGAAAGCACACTGATATAAAGAAAGCGATAGTAATCAAATTAAATGTTATTCCCAGGATAGACCCAAAAGCTTCCTCGGTAATTTCAATGATGGTGTTGTCCGGGTTTTTCTTCAGGACCAGCGACATGATATAAGCCCCGACCAGGGTAACGGCAAGGCCGCCGATGGGAGTCATCCAGGCCGCAGACCCGCCCAGCTCGACCAGATACCTGGGATAGGGCAGGAAAACTCTGGCTACATTGGATACAGCCATCAGGATAATAGCTTCCGCTAGGCCAAATTTGCCCTCTTTAATCATCCTGATTACCACCGCCCTTGATCCATCCCCTGGATACTTTTGGCTGGCGCGTCAGATCCAGCGGGTTGATGTAGTCAGGCCGCTTTTCTTGGAAAAATACAGGCGCTACGGAGACAACGTCGGTCCAGTCACTGGTCTTGGGACCTGTTGGCGCCAGGTAGGGCACGCCGAAGGACTTCAGATTGGCGGCAAGGGCGACATGGGCAAAGAGCCCCATAGAAATGCCGAAAAACCCCAGCATTGAACCCAAAGCGATATAAATGAAGCGGTATATGCGCAGGGAAAAGGCCAGGCTGTAATAGGGGATGGCAAAAGACGCCAGGCCGGTGACCGCCACCAGGATAACCAGGATCGGGCTGACGATGTTTGCCTGCACCGCAGCCTGGCCCAGAATCAGGGCGCCCACTATACCAATAGTGGAGCCCATGACGCCGGGTATGCGCAGCCCGGCTTCCCGGATTAGTTCAAAAGACAGTTCCATCAGCAGAACCTCGACAATGGAGGGAAAGGGCACCTTTTCCCGGTTCCCGGCGATGGCCAGGATTAGTTCGGTCGGGAGCATCTCCTGGTGATACAAAACAATAGCCAGGTATAAGCCGGGCAGCAGAAAAGAAAGGAGGAATGCCGCCGCCCTCAGCCAGCGGATAAACGTGCCGTACTGCCAGCGGTTGTACAGTTCTTCCCCGGTATGGAGCTGTTCGTACATCGTGGCGGGGGCAGTCAGGACAAAGGGGCTGCCGTCAACAATGATGGCCACCCTGCCTTCCAGGATTTTTGAGGCGACCCGGTCGGGGCGTTCGGTGGCCAGGATGGTCGGGTGCAGATTATACGGGTGGTCTTCGATAAGTTGTTCCAGCACGCCGCTGTCAAGCATGGCGTCTGTTTTGATGCTTTTTATCCGCCGCTTGACCTCATCTACCAGGGCGGGGTTGGCCAGGTCGCGCAGGTACATGACGGCGACAGGCGTTTGGCTCCGCCGGCCGACTACAAAAAATTCGGTGGTCAGGTTTTCATTTTTAATAATCTTTCTCAGCAGGCCCGTATTGGCCCGCAGCGTTTCAGTGAAAGCTTCCTGGGGACCCCGGATAATTTGCTCGGTAACCGGCATTTCCACGCCCCGGTGCTCCCAGCCCTTGGTTTCCACTGCCACCGCTTCGGCGCACCCGTCAAAAAACAGGACAGTGTCCCCGATATTAACTGCGGCCAGGATATCTTTAAAGCTGGAAATCATTTTGACCTGGTTGCCGGGCAACAGCGCCTTCATCACTAGTGCCGCGAGCTTTCCTCTGTCCGCGTCAGGCGGCTCGGCAAAGAGCATCAGGGCCTCAAACAGCATATTCAGCACAGACTTGTCTGTCAGTCCGTCGATAAAAACGGCCATACTTTTATAAGTAGTGTTCATCCCCAGAAAAAAATCTCTGGTGATAATGTCTTTGTTATCCGGCAGTCCGTACAGCTTGTTGATGGCCTCCCGGTTTTGCTCAAGAGCGGAACTGGCCGAGTCGGTTTTTCCGGGAGGTATCCCATAGTTTATTTCGGCAGGACGCCGGGGTTTTATAAAATTTCTTTTTTTTGCCTGTGGTTTGTCTGATGTTTCCTTATCCGCATCTTTGCCGCCGCTGTCCGGTCCGGCAATTTTATCGTCTTTGTTCTCCCGCAGGATAAAACCTTCACGGTCCAGGTTTTCCCGGTAGGAGATCATTTCAAGGAATGTCTTGAGGGTATTCACGGCACACCTTCTAGTAATTGCATTATTAAGCATATTGTATCCTGTTGAAATAGATCTATGCGCTCTGAAAAAGTTCAACTTGTTGGACAGTGATGCAAAAATATTTTTTCAAAAGGAGTAAAAAGAATTGTGTCGAAAGTCGTAATTAATACGATTTCAAGGGACAATATTTGTGAGTGGAGGTTTTGCATGTGAAACAGATCTGGGCGCCCTGGCGCATGGTTTATATTGGCGGCGACCACGGCGGGGAGAAATGTGTTTTTTGCGAAAAAGTCGAGTCGGACGAGGACGAGAAAAACCTGATCCTCCTGCGGGGAGATAAGACATTTGTCATATTGAACCTTTATCCTTATAACAACGGGCACCTGTTAATCATACCGAAGCGGCATGTTGGTGATATAGAGGACCTGACCGATGAAGAAATGACGGAGCTGTTTCAAATGACCAGGAAGATGGTCAGGGTTCTCCGTTCCTACAACCCGCAGGGATTCAACGTGGGAATTAATATGGGCCGGGCGGCCGGAGCGGGTATTCCGGGACATTTTCATATTCATGTGGTCCCCCGGTGGGTGGGAGACACCAATTTTATGCCGGTTTTCGGCGATGTCAGGGTAATATCGGAGTCGCTGGAGGGTACTTATAAGAAGCTGAAAGAATCCCTGGCCGCTTTGGAGGTTCAAAAAATTTAAAAAGATACGATCAAGCCGCCATTGCCCGCGTATGTTCCCATAGTGCTGCCTACTTTGCTTATGATTATACTCTGGGGACGGTATTTTTCTTCTATTTCTTTCTTTATATTAAGTGCTTCCTGCAGGCAGTTGACATGGCTGATACCCACGATCTTTTCCTGCAGTTTGCTGCCCATTTCTCCCACCAGCTGCACTATCCGCTGCAGTGATTTAGCGCGTCCCCGTACCTTTTCCAGGACGTCTATCTGTCCCACGTCCCCGGCTTTGCCGATCGGTCTGATGCTCAGCATAGTGCCGATAAAACCGGGCAACCTGCCCACACGCCCGCCTTTAATCAGGTTTTCCAGAGAGT
>JAQVLS010000162.1 GCA_028704035.1 Desulfotomaculaceae bacterium
GTATATTTTTTTAAGGAAAGTCAAGGTGGGAGAGATCATTAAAAAGCATTAGTATGCCTTTAACCCATTCAAGAAAGTCGATAATATTCAAGCAAGCGTTATCCTGGCGCAGACGCCAATGTTCGGTCAAATCCATACCCAGCACAGTACCCACAATGCTGCGGATTACCCCGCCATGCGTTACTAGTAAGACATTGCCCCCGCTGCGGCTTTCCACTATGGTTTTGACAACTGTGACAGTCCGCTTGACCACGTCACCCAATGATTCACCGCCCGGCAGTCTGGTTCGCAGGGGCGTTTCCCACCACTGCTTTATTTCTTCCGGGTACATCTCCTGTATCTCGTTGATGCTAAAGCCTTCCCACCGGCCAAAATTCATCTCTCTCAGCTCCGGCAGTGTCTTTATATCCTGGCTGTTGTGGTACTGCGAAATGATCCTTGCGGTTTCATAAGCCCTAGCCAAATCACTGGCGTAGAACCCATCAAATTTTAATCCGGCAAGACGTCTGCCCAGTAACTCGGCCTGTCGTCGCCCATTATCAGACAACGTCACATTGGCATGGCCCTGTAATTTCGACGCGACGTTCCAAACAGTTTCTCCATGTCTGATCATGTATATACGGCAGCTCATATTATTATTTATTTTCCTTTCAGTACATCTTTTATAGTTCCCAGCAGGATTTCATTCTCCGGCCTGTTTTTTACCGCTATTCTGATGTAGCGGCCGGCAAGCCCGCTGAACCCGTGGCAGTCTCTAACCAGAATCCCGCGCCTGCCCAGTAATTCTGTTAATTCATTTGATTTCAGGCCGCTTTCGCTTACATTCAACAGGATAAAATTGGCCGCCCCCGGCAGCGGTCTTAAGCCGGGAATGTCCTGTAGTTCCTCAAATAGATAATCTTTTTCCCTTTTCACCAGAATGTTGGTCTGTTCCATATGTTCCAAGTCATTAAGGCCTGCTATCCCCGCGACCTGGGCCAGGGCATTCACATTCCACGGATCTTTTGCAACGTTTATCCTTTTAATAATGTCTTTTGGAGCTGCAATAGATCCCAGCCGCAGCCCCGGTATGCCGAAAAATTTGGTCAGGGAATACAAAACAGCCAGGTTGGCGCAATCCCCCACAGCGGGCATTATGGAATAAAGGGTCCGCTGCGGCACAAAATCCATAAAAGCTTCATCTATCACAACCAGTACCCCGTGTTTTGCAGACCGCTCGAGTATTTGTTCTATGACAGCCCTTTCAACCAGATGTCCGGTAGGGTTATTGGGATTGCAGATAAAAAGCAGGTCGACCTGCGGTATGAGACTTATTATTCTCTCGACCGGCAGGCTAAACTCTTCTTCCTCAAGCATTTCAATCTCAATCACTTCCCCGCCCTGGCTGAGGACTGCCAATCCGTATTCGCAAAAAGTCGGAACGGGAATAAGGGCCTTTTTACATCCCATAATGCGCACTATCAGGTAAATTAGTTCCGCCGCGCCGTTACCCATTAGAAGCAGGTCTCTATCAATACCCAGGTAAGCGGCCAGGACTTCTTTCAATTCAATGCAATCAGGATCGGGATAATTAATAATGGCGTCAAGATTACTAGTTATGGCGCCATAAATATTTTTTGAAAACCCCAGTGGATTGATATTCGCGCTAAAATCAATTATTCTTTCTTTAGGCAATCCGTATTTTTTTGCCGCCTGGGCAATATTGCCCCCGTGAATATGTACTAGTTGCTGCAACAGCTTAGACCCCCTTCCCTAATTCTGTCCTCTATCGGGAACATACCCCGGTACTACTTTACCAAGAACACATAGCCGGCCAGCAGCAGTAAAACCTCACTTAGTTCGTTGATAAAGCCGTATATGTCACCAGTGAGGCCACCTAATTCCCTGCTCGCTTTTTTCCCAACCAGGTAGGCGATCAAACCACCCATTAACATCAGCAGCACCCCGTAAACACCGAGTAGTATCCCGGCGGCTGCACCCGCTAAAACAGTTGCCAGAAGCAGCTCCCTGATACCACAGTATTTCTTGTAGATGGTACCAAGCCCCTCCTGTCTAGCATAAGGAAAAACAAATATTACCAGAGTCATATTCCAGCGGCTTATCGCCGGTACCACTACCAGCAGTTTAATCAGCACATGGGCGGGAATCCCCGCCAGCAGGCTAAATTTAAACAATAGCAGACAGATTACTCCAATCACACCAAAAGCGCCAATCCGGCTGTCTCGCATAATTTCCAGCTTTCTTTCACGCTGCCGGCCGCTGAATAAACCGTCGATGCTGTCCGTAAAGCCGTCGAGGTGAATTCCGCCGGTTAAAACAACCATTAGCACAATTAGCAGTGAAGCCTGCAGTTGGGACGGCAAATACCACCCTGCCGCCCAAACCACCGCCGCCATTACAGCGCCTATTACAACGCCTGCCAGCGGGAAAAATGCCGTGGCCCGGCCGCAGGAAACCTCGTCAAAAGAGACATGCGGCAGGGGCAGCCTGGTTAAGTGCTGCAGAGCGAACAAAATACTTTTCAATAAATATATTCATTCCTTTCTATGAATGAACCAATACTGTAATAACCCTGTTCATAAAAGAGAATTACAGGCTCTATCTGAAAAAATACAAAATAATGACTCCTGTCAAAACAGCAATACAGGAGGACAGGTACATCAATCTCACCGTTTGTTTAATGTGGTCCGGCGCCAGGGGCGTTAAAGCCTTTCCCATATAAGCCCCGAACGAACTGCGGCCATTGTAGTAATTTATTCCGCCCAACTGCACCCCCAGCGCGCCGGCAACCGCCGCTTCAGGAATACCGCTGTTGGGGCTGGGATGGTCTGAGGCATCCCTTAGCACCGCTTGCAGCGTTCCTTTTGCGCTCATCCTTAATATCCAGGCGGCAGCCAGTAAAAACAATCCGGTCAAACGGGCAGGTATATAATTGGCAATGTCGTCAAGGCGCGCCGAGCCCATGCCAAAGTTTAGATAGCGCTCATTTTTATAACCCAGCATGGAATCAAGCGTATTGACAGCGCGGTATGTTATGGCTAGGGGAGCGCCACCGATGAAAGCGTAAAAAATCGGCGCCACGACAGCGTCTACTATGTTTTCAGCTACAGTTTCCACAGACGCCCTGATCACAGACCCGGGTTCCATTTGATCAGTATCCCGACCAACGATCATTCCCACTTTGCGGCGGGCTTCCGCCAGATCATTGTTTTGCAGCAGGAGATAAATTTCACCCGCCGCCCTAGCCAGGCCGCGCGCCGCTATAGTAGTCGAAATAAGCCAAACCGACAAGATCACGCCGGCCCAGTAATTAATGCCGAATACCCAGCGCGCCAACAGGTAGGTCAGGACCCAACTACCGGCTGTTATCATTAGAGCAGTCAGAATGCCCATAATTTTCAGGGCGGCGGGATTTTGGGAAATCCGGCGGGACAGGTGTTCTAATATTTCTATTGCTTTACCAATCAGCACCACGGGATGGGGAATCAAAGCCGGATCCCCCACCAGCAGGTCCAAAAGAAAAGCCGTCATTACATACAAGCCGATATATTCCAACATAACTGCTTACCTGTCCGTTAAAATTATTTTAATCCCATAACAGCATAGATCTTTTCCATATCCAAACTACCCCGCACCAGCGCGGCCAGCTTGTCCAAGTCTTTATTGCGCTGCGCAAAGGCTGGTATTGACGCGGCAGGTGAAAGCGGTATTAAACCTTTTTTCACACGAAGGTTATTGAGGATCAGCCGCCTGAACTCGTTATTATCAAAAATGCCATGTATGTATGTGCCGAAAACCAGGCCGTCCCGGCTGACTGCCCCGTCAGGTGAATTCATTTCCCGGCCGGAGCTTTCTACTATTTTGAAAGCGGGATATACGTCCGGCGCCAGTTTAGTTCTACCCATGTGTATCTCGTAACCGGAAAGCCGGCTGCCTTTAGATCCAGTGAGCAACGATCCCACCCCGGTAGCTTTGGCTTTCACCTGAGTGGTAATTTTTTCACTGTGAAATGTTGTAGATATATTCAAAAGTTTTAGTCCTTTTATGCAGGAGATTGCTGATTCGGCATGAAACGGGTCGTTCAATTCATTGCCTAGCATCTGGAATCCGCCGCAGATACCGATAACGGGTGTGCCGTATTTATTAAGCTCCGCAATCCTGGCTGCTAATCCGGAGCGCCTCAAGAAGTACAGGTCTTCAATAGTGTTCTTGCTGCCCGGTATAATAATCAGGTCCGGCCTGTCCAGCCGGTTCCCCCTGCCGACATAATTGAGCCTGACGTCAGGTTCGTCTCCCAACGGATCAAAATCAGTAAAGTTGGATATATGAGGCAGATGAATGACTGCTATATCCAGCCATTCATTCTCAGTGACATCTTCGGCAGCGCCCTGGTCTTCCGGAATAGTATC
>JAQVLS010000163.1 GCA_028704035.1 Desulfotomaculaceae bacterium
GGTGACGAGAACGCTCTCGTGGTTTCCGTCGCAGCAGGTAAGGCAGTCGAAGAAGATTTACCGGCAGCAGAGGAAGAAGAAGAAATAATAGCATAGACTAAGCAGCAGCGCAGATGACCCCGAATAAAAATCGTATTTGAGGTCATTTTTTTTAAGAAAATACCCCAAATAATTCGTATATACTTTTAAAAAAAAGAGGCTTATAAGGCAAAATTATTGATAAAATAAGGCGAAAAAATAATAGGCGCTTTTCCTTTAGGTAATAATAATTGAAATTCCCCTCTGCATCAACTTTACAATTGTTTTCATGCTTGACATCAGACTGATCCCCTGACCCCGTCTAAAAGGGGTTTTTGCTATTTAGGAAGAAATTATTATCAGAGGAAGATGAGAGTACATTGAGGACGGCATCGGGGGGCTGTTTCATCTACCACTAAAGCATTAGCGCCGAAAATAATTTCAGCGCTAATGCTTTAGTGGGCCTAAAATATAATAATTTTTTTATCGTATTGAAAACTATGATATCGAGTAGATGTCCAGTTTACAGCCTTTATAGATGAAAAAGCCGCATTTATTTCAATCCATTATTAAAGATTCTCGGCACCTGGGGAGCCCGTACCCAGGAAGGCTGAGGCAGCCCCGAGCCTAACAGCGGCCTGACGTAAAACTTAAAGGTGTCTGTGACGTTATTTCCCGCCTGGTTGATAAATTCATCCGGCATAACTCTGGTCTGGGCCGCGATATCCTCAAAGCGTTCCAGATGATAGTCAACGGAATAGTTGCCGGTCCGCTTGATGGTGACCGAGCCGTCCACATCATTCCACATGGCCATTTGGACAGCCCGTTCTCCGGCTTCTCGTGCTTCATGCTGGTCAATATCGGATACGCAGCCGAAGAATGAACGCTGCAAGTAGCCAAAGGTATCGCTGCGTACCCGGGGAATGTTCAACTTTTCTCTGATCTGATCCGCTAACAGATCTCCCAGGGAGCGGGTGCCGGAAAGCAGCACATTGCCGTGCGCATCTTCCTCGTTGGATTTGTTCAGCATCGTCACAATAGGTACCCCGGTTGCATCCCTGATCCCTTCGGAAACGGCAATAATACAGATCCCGTGCTGGTCATAAACCTCTTTGACATTCAGGAGAAACTGCTGCATGCTGAAGACCTTTTCCGGCAGATAGATGAGATGAGGCCCATCGGCTTCATGTTTTCTGGCAATGGCCGCAGACGCGGTTAAAAAACCGGCGTGCCGGCCCATGACTACGCCAATATATACCCCGTTCAATGCCCTGACATCAAGGTTAATACCCATAAAAGCCTGGGTGACAAACCTGGCTGCCGAACCAAAACCGGGAGTATGGTCATTCAGCATAAGGTCATTGTCGATAGTCTTAGGCACATGGATCACTCGCAGGTCATAATTAGCCAGCATGGCTTCTTCATTAACTATATGGGCTGTATCTGCGGAGTCATTGCCGCCTATATAAAAGAAATAGCGGATGTCATGAGCTTCCAAGATTCTAAATATATCATGACAATATTTGCTGTCCGGCTTAATCCTGGTTGACAGTAAAGCCGAGGAGGGGGTTAAAGCAACCTGTTCCAGATTATGTGAAGTCTCCTGGGTCAGGTCGAGAAAATTTTCATTGACTATTCCCTCAACTCCTCTTAACGCACCATATACTCTAGTTACCTGGGTATATTTTTTCGCCTCCAAAACTATCCCGGCCAGGGTCTGATTGATCACTGCTGTCGGTCCCCCGCTCTGGGCGATTAAAACCTTACCACTAATTCCCATAATCAACCTCCATAAAAATGATTCTGTTATTTCTATTCTTATGCTTAAAGAAATAAAATCAGCAATTAAGAAATTAAAATAGACCTGGTCAAAAACCCGCCCTTTTTGCTGTCTTACGTGAAAAGCAAGGCTTACCTGGTATATTTCTCACTTAGTTACTTTCCACAATTATTCCTGCATTTCCTTCCAGGGTAGCAGGAATGATCCAAGAAAAATGGCAAAATTGCTGACGGACAGGCAGGATTGATGGTTCTAATCGTAGTATATTTATCTTAAATAGAGGCGCAAAACATCGACAACCCGATGCTGAAAGAGGAAGTTCTGAGAGCATTAAAAAAAGACCTGTTCCATATTTATGTGGTAAAAAGCATTGAGGAAGGTATTGAACTGTTCGGGAGGGGGTTACCGGCAGGAATAATGAATGAGGACGGCGATTGCCCGCATGACGATGTTTTCGGCAGGGCCGGCAGGATGTTGGCAGAATTAAGCAAAGTGCTCAATAGGACCGGCAATGGCCATGTGGAGGACAAGGAATTATCTTGTTCAGGAATTTAACGCTTAACCGGGACATTATTTTTAAGTTTGCGGATCAGGGCGAGGGCGGCAGCATCTTCCGGGACGCCGGCGCAGGTTTCTATTTCATCGTCCCTGTAGAACCACTGATCTGAATCCTTTTCGTAATGCAGAGTGAAACCCTTTGTTGTTCTTATTTTAAGCTCGTAAAGGAGCATAGAAAGCCTTGGAAGCCAGACTAGGTCGCCTACTTCACGCAGGGATAGCAGAATTTTTTTCTCCTTTACATGCCTGAGTATAATGGGCTCGATGATTTCCTCTCCCAATTCGCCATAAACAATCGTAAGGTCGCCAACCTTTGGCTCCCAGGGGATATATTTCGCCAGTTCTTTGGCCAGGTCAACGCGGATCACAGGCGCGCCTCCTTTAGCTAGTTAAATAACGGAACATTTAAACTAATTATAGCTTTTTTTTGCCGAAAAAGATATAAACAGCCCTTGAGAAAAAAGATCCGGCAGTGTTGGTATTAAGTGACAGTTACCTTTGTATTTATTAAAATATTTTAAGATGACAGTATACTGCATAAACTAGTAAGCAGGAAAAGAAGGGGGAAATTATGATATGTTGGCATATATTAGGCGGGTTTCTTTGCTGGTGGTTTTTTTAGTTGTCCTGGCCGGGTTTGCTTTAATCGGGGGATGTTCATCTGATAATAATCCTGATGCCAATCAGAATAACGGCGCTGTCCGGACGGATCTTCTGCCGGGGGTGGGCCCTGATACCGTAGCAGATGTTGTGTCCTTGACCAGTCCTGCCGTAGTGAAAATATCTACCAGTATTACAACCCGCGACTCAGCCAATCCTCTCTTCAACGACCCGTTTTTTCGCCAGTTCTTTGGCATTCCTTCAACCCCGAGACAGAATGAAGGGCTAGGTTCCGGCTTTATAATTTCAAAGGACGGATATATTCTGACAAACGAGCACGTTGTTGCAGGGGCTAATAAAATAGCTGTAACTATAACCGGTATTGATAAAGATTTGGAAGCAAAAGTCATAGGCGCGGACGGTGACCTGGACCTGGCCTTGTTGAAAATAGATGCCGGCGCCGACCTGCCTTTCCTCGTTATGGGCAATTCGGATCAGATCAGAGTAGGCAACTGGGTCATTGCCATCGGTAATCCTTATGGGCTGGATCATACGGTAACCACCGGGGTGATCAGCGCCAAAGGGCGTCCCATCAGTGTTGAAGACAGACAATACGAAAATCTCTTGCAGACCGACGCTTCGATTAACCCCGGCAATAGCGGCGGTCCTCTCATTAATCTCAGAGGTGAGGTGGTAGGGATCAATACGGCAATCAGCGCGGAAGCCCAGGGAATTGGTTTTGCCATACCTACCAGTACCGTCCAGCTGGTGCTGGAAGATTTAAAGAACAATGTTACTAAATACCGGCCCTGGGTGGGTGTGCAGGTCCGTACTTTGGACAGCGAATTAGCAAATTACCTCGGCCTGGATAAAGCAGAGGGAGCGGTGGTGTCCGGCGTGGTGGCGGGCAGTCCCGCTGCGCAGGCAGGTCTTAGAGAATGGGATGTAATTGTGGAGTTTAACGGGAAAAAAGTAAACAAAGCCGACGAATTGGTAGCGGCTATTAAAGCCATGCAGATCGGACAGGAAGCCGGTGTGATAGTGGTGCGCCAGCGCCTGCAGCAGACCATAACGGTCACAATAGCGGAAAAACCGGTTAATGTTAGATAAAGTTGCAATCGGGCGGGAGTTGATAAAAGCTGGTTGACTGGGTGCGCGTATACAAATTGCTAAATGAAGTAACTCCCCTGGCCGTGGACTGCGGCCGTCTGTGCGGCGGCATCTGCTGCACGGAGTGGGAGAAAGGAGTGGGTATGTATCTGCTGCCGGGTGAAGAGGTAATGTTCGATCGCACCGAGGACTGGTTGTCCTGGCAGGAACATACGCCTGAGGATTATGACTTTTGCCCGGACTGGCGCGACTCCGTTTATTTTGTGCTCTGCCGCGGCGTCTGCCCGAGGGAGCGGCGGCCGTTTGCCTGCAGGACATTTCCC
>JAQVLS010000164.1 GCA_028704035.1 Desulfotomaculaceae bacterium
TGTCATCCACATCGCCAATTCTGGCAGCCTATGTTCGTATGGTACTTATTCCCTTACTGAACAAATATTTTTTATAAGACTTTATGGAGGCGTTCTCGTGAGGAATAAGGTTGAAAAGCCATTAGGGGTTTCATCAATTGAAGGACTATGGGGCACATATATGTCTGATTCTGCAGCAATATGTATATTTAAACACTGCTTAAAGCATGTCGATATAAAGGAAACAAAGGAAATATTGCAATACGCATTAGACTTGGCAGAACAGCACATTGAAGAGATTGAAGGAATTTATTGCGAAGAAAACATTCCCATACCCGAGGCCTTTGGGGACGATGATGTTGATACAAATACCTCTCGTTTGTTTACAGACGCTTACTATCTTTTTTATTTAAATACCTTGCTCGGATTTGGCATCGATGGATACTCGCTGATTGTACGTTATACAGCCAATTCCTCTATTTCCTTTCGGGCCAAATCATCACAGCCGGCCAGCGACTCCAAGTGGTGCTGCAATTCATGCAGCACAGTATCTGCAATCTCTGCTTCCCAGCAATCGTAAGGCTCATCTTCCAGCAGCCCCACAAAGGATCCATAGTAAAACATGATCAAACAGCCGCCGATGCCGTCCTCAATGTACTCTCCTAATATGTAGTACTCGCCTTCACGCTTTTTGCCCTCCCGCAAGTTAAAACCGCCGGTCAAGTCCCGGAGGAAACGAGACGGGATGCGGTCTACGGCTCGATCCAGCATGGCAGCGAACTGATCAAAAGATAGTTTAGCCAACCAAATTCCCCCTACCTACTCTATCTACTCTCATTATTTGCAAAATCATGATAAACAAGCCCGGGCAGCGGCAGAGAGTGGCTCTGGCCCGCGCGCTGCTCAGAGAACCGGACCTGCTTTTATTAGATGAACCTTTGTCCAGCCTGGATTTGGGAACGGTTCTAGTACGTTCCCTCAAAATACCACTGGCTAACGTCTCGTTCTTCTCCTGAAATAACCAATCGGACCGGGTTTTCCGAAAGGCGCTTTCTTTGTTGCAACCTTACTGTCTGCCGGTTCTGTCTCAATCAAGGGATAGGGATGATCTTCGATTACAGGTATCGACTTGGCGATGAGTTTTTGAATATCTTTCAGATATGGCTTTTCATCCGTATCACAAAACGAAAGTGCAACTCCTCCGAGTCCGGCTCTTCCAGTACGACCAATCCGGTGGATGTATGTTTCCGGGATATTGGGCAGGTCATAATTAATGACATGTGACAATTCTTCCACATCTATTCCTCTTGCAGCTATGTCTGTCGCTACCAGGACCCTGGTCTTTTTAGCCTTAAAATTATTCAAGGCCAGCTGCCTGGCCCCCTGCGATTTATTCCCATGAATAGCTGCCGCCTGTATCTCTGCCTTGGCCAGGTGTTTTATGATTTTATTAGCCCCATGCTTTGTTCTTGAAAACACCAGCGCCGAAGCAATCGCCTTGTCTTTCAACAAGTGAATAAGCAGTAATTTCTTATCTTTTTTCCCGACAAAATATACTGCCTGCTTAATAATATCAACGGCAGATGAAATAGGAGTAACTGCCACTCTTACAGGATCTATTGTAATTGAATTTACCAGCTTTGAAATCTCCGGCGGCATGGTTGCAGAAAACAACATCGTTTGCCTTGTTTTAGGCAAATGCGATATGATTTTTTTTACGTCGTTTATAAATCCCATATCAAGCATCCGGTCTGCTTCATCAAGCACAAAGAACTTTACATGCCGGAGGTTAATAAATTTCTGGTTTACCAGGTCAAGCAATCTGCCCGGAGTCGCAATCAGGATATCTACCCCTGCTTTTAAGGCATCCGTCTGAGGTTTTTGTGACACGCCACCAAAAACAACAGTATTCTTAAGGCCTAAATATTGCCCGTAAGCCGTAAAACTATCCCCGATTTGAATCGCCAATTCCCGCGTTGGAGTTATTATTAAAGCCTTAATTATTCTTGGAGCCTTTAAATTCCTTTGATCTTCAGAAAGGAGCTGCAGTATCGGGATGGCAAACGCTGCTGTCTTCCCGGTCCCCGTCTGAGCACACCCGATCAGGTCTTTTCCTCCAAGCAAGGGCGGAATAGCCTGTTCCTGGATGAGGGTGGGTTTCGTATATCCTTCTGTCTTTAACGCCTCTCGAATGGGCGAAATGAGATCCAATTTATCAAATGACATATTTTCTCCTTTTATAATTATCTGTCCTGAAGGGCTTTTGCCAAATCCTCCATTTCCTTTCGTGCCAAATCGTCACAGCCGGCCAGCGACTCCAGGTGATGCTGCATTTCATGCAGCACCGTATCTACAATCTCCGCCTCCCAGCACTCTTCAGATTCATCTTCCAGCAGTTCCACAAATGATCCATAATAAAACATGATCAAACAGCCGCCGATGCCGTCCTCAATGTACTCACCCAATATGTAGTACTCGCCTTCACGCTTTTTGCCCTCCCGCAAGTTAAAACCGCCGGTCAAGTCCCGGAGAAAACGAGACGGGATGCGGTCTACGGCTTGATCGAGTATGTCCGCGAACTGGTCAAAAGATGGTGTGGCCATTTAAATTCCTCCGTAGCACCAGGGGACGCTCCTGCCTTACTCTTTTCTCCTGGCCGCATGGGCACATCATGGCACCCTTCTGCTATTATCACATTCTACAACAAACACTCCTAATCGCACAAGAGAACCCTTGACCATTGGCCTGCCCATCAGACCATAAGATGAATTCGACTGCAGCTGAATTGGGTTCGGGACACGCTGTGAAACACGTTTCTTCGCATATGTATCAATAAATACATACATGCTATTCAAAAAGACCAGAATTTTTTATGAAAGGTGTTTAACTTTGGAAGTTAATTGGACAGGCATATTTCTTATACTTGTACTTGTTTTAATTAACGCTTTTTTCGCAGCAAGTGAGATAGCGGTAATAACCGCCCGCCGGTTAAAAATAGAAAAATTGAAGGATGACGGAAACAAATCGGCACAAGTACTTATCGGACTAATGGATAACCCCGGCCTTTTTTTGGCAACAATTCAGGTCGGTATAACATTAGCCGGATTTTTAGCCAGTGCAACCGCCGCGGTTGGTTTGTCAGCAACCATCGCGCACATATTTAGAGAAATCGGTATTCCAACAGGCATATCCAACACTCTAGGAGTATTAATTATTACTATAATAATCTCTTATATTACATTGGTTTTTGGGGAACTGGCGCCTAAGCGACTGGCCATGCAGTGGTCCGAAAAAATAGCGTTAACAGCAGCCAGACCAATAAATTTAATCGCCAAAGTTACCACCCCGTTAACACGTTTCTTAACTTTTTCCACAAATATAGTTGTAAGGTTGCTGGGAGGCAACCCTCAGCACCGGGAAAAAGAAATAACAGAAGAGGAAATTCGACTCTATATTACGGAACACAGGACCCTACCTGAAGAAGAAAAACGTCTGATTGAAGCTGTTTTTGATTTTGGAGATCAGGTTGTGCGCCAAGTCATGGTTCCAAGAACAGAAATCTTTTATATGAGTGCTGATGACAGTATTAAAGAGGCCCTGGAAAAGGCCTGTAAAGTCCGCTACTCCACATTCCCTGTATACAAAACCGATTATGAAAATGTGGTCGGCATAGTGAGAATTCATAATTTAGCGTGTGAGTTCCTAGAGGATCAGGAGTGCAAGGTGGAAGACATCATGTCCCCAACTTTGTTCGTGCCTGAAACCAAACATACGGTGGCGCTGTTAAAGGAACTTAGCCAGAAAAAGTTAGATATGGCTGTTGTCGTAGATGAATATGGGGGCATTGCAGGAATAGTCACCTTTGAAGACCTGGTGAATGAAATAATAGGCGACGTCATTGAAGACCAAAGTAATATACTCAAGACCTCAGATGGGCAATGGTTAGTGGAAGGGGATACCCCCATCGAAGATATTATAGATGCGCTTGGTTTAAAAACAATCACACCGGATGCTGAATACGAAACAATTGCCGGATTTATGCTTGAAAAATTGGGACACCTGCCTGCAGAAGGTGAAACTGTACCCTGGGAGGGTTACAATTTTCAAGTAAGAAAAATGGGTACCAGAAGAATTAAAAAGGTTTTAATCAGTTCCACTCCAGGTAAAAACAGTTAAACCAATGAGTACAATGGGTGAACAGGCATTCTGAATTCGCGGAATTCCTGTATATTTTAGTTGATATATAATCAGCAGGAGAAAAGCAGTATTGAATAGGTTCTGAACATTCTTTAGTGTAAACAGTATAATCATCCAAAATTTTGTTAACACTTTTAATGTAGCATAAACGGGGCAACGCTGAGGAGCGACCCCACGCTTGCTACGGCTTATACGGTGAAAC
>JAQVLS010000008.1 GCA_028704035.1 Desulfotomaculaceae bacterium
CCAGGTTGGCAAAAACAATTAAATTTACCACCATTTTTATAAGCCATATTTTACGTATAAGAACAAATAATAATTTTCGATAGTTGTGAAACTTTTATTTACGGGTTGATTAAGTCCAAACGGCTTGCAAGACCGGGGTACTGATAAAACACCAGTATATGTTGCTGTTTCAACTGCCGATGGCGGGAAGCCACTATACGCAAAAATGAAGGCGGCGGAAATCATCAGCAAAGATACGACTTTAGAGTTTGCTAGTCAGGTGATATCAAAAGGTTGAGCTATGACAACGGACGGATATACGGCGTACCCGCAATTTAAATCCCAGGGCTATACCCGTCTTCCGAACCGGAAGCAGAAGAAAAATTCCGATGGATCCACACCCTTATATCTAATGTAAAGGCTTTTATAGCGGGTACTTTCCACGGGCTTGATAAAAAGCATTTACAAAGCTACTTGGATGTGTTTTGCTACCGCTTCAATCGTAGAAAATGGCATTCTCAGCTTTTTAACAGGTTGTTGCATGCGTGGTTGATTGGACCTATTGTTACTTATATGGACCTATTGTTACTTATGCCGAGGTAACCTTATAGTAACGTTAGAAAGTATAATCACACACGCAAATTTATAGGCAGAAGTAATTAATCCAATCGCAAACACATATTTCACTTTGCTTATTAGGGGGTGGTAAGATAAAGCCGTTTAAAGATGTGTTTGCGCGATTCTGCTTTGGGAAAATTAAGCTTTTATTAAGAAGAAAGAAATATTAATTAAGGTTTAACATGGTTAATGGCTTTATTAACAAAAAATAGAGAGCTGTAAATTTTAAGAGGACGGTGATGCAGAAAATTTAAATAGCAGAAACAGGTTCTGTTTGGTATGCGAGATTTATTACAAAAAAAGAGGAGGAGAAAACGTGTATCTACCAGATTTCGAGTATTATGCACCGGATAGCATCGAAAAGGCATGCCAGCTATTGTCGCAATTCGGGGCAAAAGCCAAGGTGTTTGCCGGCGGAACAGACTTGGTAGTCAAGATGAAAAATGAATTACTGGCTCCGGAAGTTGTTGTTTCGGTTAAGAATTTGGAACAACTGAAAAAGATTGAGTACGTAGCAGGTAAAGGTGTTTGTGTGGGCGCATTGTGCACGCACAATGATTTGGTTAAGTCCGATGTTTTAAAGGAAAAATATCAGTCCGTAGCAAATGCTGCCAGGCAAATGGCTAACAACCAGGTGCGCAATAGAGGCACTATTGGTGGTAATATCATCAGTGCTGTACCTTCTGCCGACCTGCCGCCTATATTCATCGTCCTTAACGCAACTGCCAAGCTTGTTGGCGCTAAAGGCGAGCGTGCCGTAGCTATGGAAGATCTGTTTGTAGGCCCCGGCAGGACTGTCCTGGCACAAGACGAGCTAATTGCTGAAGTATTTATTCCAGATCAGAAAATGACAGGAAGCAACTACATTAAATTTGGGTTGCGCAAGTCCGGCGCATTGGCTGTGGTTGGCGTAGCTGTTGCAGTCCAGGTGGAAAACGGTGTTATTAAAGACGCGCGTATAGCTTTGGGCGCGGTTGCCGCCACACCCATACGGGCAAAGAAAACTGAAGATTTCCTAAAAGGGAAAAAAGCCACCGACGATGTTTTAGCCGAAGCCGGTGTAATGGCATCCGGAGAATGCAAACCGATATCCGACATCAGGGCATCTGCCGAATACCGCACCGACCTGGTGCGTATCTTCACCAAACGCGCACTGCGCAAAGCTGTTGACGAGGGACATGTATAGAAAAGAAAGGAGATGTGAAAATGTCGAGCTTTGTTGTCGATAAGAATGGAATCAAACGTTACGCGATTACCATGAATGTTAACGGATCTGATTATACAAAAGTAATTAAAGCGAACACACTGCTGGTAGACTTATTGCGTGGAGACCTCGATCTGATCGGTACAAAAAAAGGATGCGAACTTGGTGACTGCGGTTGCTGCACCGTCATGCTGGACGGCAAATCGGTCAATGCCTGCTTACTGCTGGCTGTCGACTGTGATGGACGGGAAATCACAACCATTGAAGGTATTCAGGACGGGGAAGATCTGGATATAGTGCAGGAAAAATTTATCGAACACGCAGGATTTCAATGCGGTTTTTGCACGCCGGGCATGATTATTTCTTCCAAGGCGCTGCTTAATGAAACCCCAAATCCGACTGAATATGAGGTGCGTGAAGCCATAGCAGGCAACCTGTGCCGCTGCACAGGCTATGTAAATATTGTTAAGGCCGTATTAGACGCGGCTGAAGATCTCTAAAGAAAGGATGAGGGTGAGCGTAGTGAAACAAGATTATTCGTATGTAGGACATAGCGTTGACAGAAACGACTCATATGCAAAAACAACCGGGCACGCGCAATACACAGCAGACCTGAAATTCCCGGGTATGCTCTATGGCAAGCTGATACGCAGCACAATAGCGCACGGACGCATTAAAAGTATAGACACTTCTGAAGCAGAAAAACTAAACGGCGTAAAGGCTATCATTACAGCCAAAGACGTTCCCTCAATGAAGTACGGTCTGAGCCCCGCCCGTTTTGACGAAAACATTTTCTGTATTGACAAAGTGAGATATAATGGCGATAAAATTGGCGCAGTGTGCGCGGTTGACGAAGAAACAGTTTATAAGGCACTCAAGCTAATCAAAGTGGAATATGAAGAACTGCCGGCCGTCTTTACCTGGCAGGATGCCGCCAAAGAAGGCGCACCGCAAATCTTTGATGAGTATCCCAACAACCTTAATACCGAGATTCACCACCATTTTGGTGATTGCGACGCAGCTTTAAAAGATGCGCATTATGTGCGTACTGACAAGTTCCAGGGTCAGCGCACTTACCATGCCTTCATCGAAAACCATTGCTCCACCGCATACTGGGATGGAGATAGGGCATTCCTTTACAGCTCCTGCCAGTCAGTGCACTATGTGCAGTATCACCTGTGCCGGGTGCTGGGCATGAAAATGGGTAACCTGACCGTGCGGCAAACCAATGTCGGCGCAGGTTTCGGCGGTAAACTCGACCCCACCGGATTGGATTTCACCGCAGTTATCCTGTCCAAAATAACTGGACAACCGGTTAAAATGTGGTATGACCATAATGAGACATTCTTAAACGGCCGTGGCCGTCACCCAATAACTATGGAACTGACCACCGGCGTTGACAAAAACGGCAAAATATTAGCCCACAAATTCGATGCAGTTCTAGAGGGCGGCGCTTACACCGGTCTCGGCATTGCCTCCTCCTACTATGCCGGCTCTTTGCTGGGCGTGCTGTATGAAATTGAGAACTACAAGTTCGACTGCCGCCGTTTTGTAACTAACCTGCCTCCTTGCGGTGCACAAAGGGGTCACGGACAGCCGCAGCCAAGGTTTGCTTTTGAACACCACATTGACCTAGTTGGTGAAGCAATTGGCGTGGACCCGATTGAAATGCGACTGGTCAATGCCCGTAAAGGCAACAGCATAACCACTGCTGGATATGAAGTTAAGTCCTACAACTTGGTTGGCGCTAATAAAATGGCCCGCGACGCTTCCGGCTGGACCGATAAGAAAGGCAAGTTGCCTGTTGGCAGAGGCATCGGCGTGGGCAACGGCGGATTTGTTACAGGCGCTGGTTTCTGCCAGTACCGGACCGACTATCCGCACTCAATTGGTATGGTGAAAATATTTGACGATGGTAGCAAGGCATATGTATACTCGAACGCTGTTGACATCGGCCAAGGCAGTGACACCGTGCTTATGCAGATGGCTGCTGAGGCAATGGGTTATCCCTATGAGAGGTGTCAAATGATTACCGGAGACACCGACCTTTCCACTCTGGACTTCGGCGCATACGCCAGCAGGCAGACTCTGATGGCCGGTTGGGCTGTTAAGAGAGCAGCCGCAGAAGTTAAGAAGAAAATTCTTGCCAAGGCATGTGAAATGCTGAGAGCGTCCGGCAGGGTTAAGGAAGGCTATGGCTATCTTGATGGCCCGTTAACACCTGAAGACCTGGATTGCGTAGAAGGCATCGTGTTTATTAAGCAAGAACCGGCTGTTAAGTTAACATTTGAAGAAGTTGCCCGTAAGTATTTTGTAGACCATGGCGTACTCCTAGGGCGCGGCTGGTACCACCCCGGCAAACTGGGTGGCAACCACAAAGGCGCAGCAGTCGGTACATCACCGGCATACAGCAGTGCGACCCAGGTTGCTGAAGTACAGGTTGATATGGAAACCGGACAGATTGAATGTGTCGATACTTGGGACGTGCACGACAGCGGCACGATCATTAACCCGAAACTCTTCCACGGCCAGGTGCACGGCGCCTTCTACATGGGTGTCGGCGAGACCATCTGGGAAGAAGTTAAGTTTGACATGAAGACAGGTAAACTGTTGAACGGGAACTTTTCTGAATATCGTCTGCCGACGGCTCTCGATATGCCGCCGGTTGAATCACTGACACTGGATGACAGCTACGAGCCCAACGGACCTTATGGTTTGAAGGAAGTTGGGGAAGGTGCTACTACCCCAACCATGGGCGCTGTTGCCAACGCTATTTACGACGCCATGGGAGTCAGCATGACAGAACTGCCGATTACCTATGAAAAGGTATGGCGGGCACTGAGAGACAAAAAGGCGAGCGGTAAATAAGCTGGGATTAAAAAAATCCTAAAGTTAGTTAAGATTATAGATATGAGAGACGATATTATCGTCTCTCATATCTTAATCCGTATGACATTTAGATTAAAAGGCTTAACATATAATATATTAGTTTGTAATGGGGGATTATAGTGGAAATTGCACATGATGTAGAACATTACCAAAATGTAATTAAAGATTGGGGTTATTGTTACTGTGCAGATTGCAGAGAAATTAGGTACAGTGCTGACCTGACGGCAACAAAGGAAGGCATTCGCTGCAATAAATGCCAGGGATATAACCTGGAAGCCCCCGGTTGGGTTAGATGTCCTTACCACAAGGATTCTTTTGTTAAATGCGCCAGGTCGGGCAAGGGGATTGTAAGGCTGCAATATGAATATGTATGTAATGATGATTGTGGCTTTAGAAAAAATTAAAGCAGGAAAAGCATTCTTGAATTATTGGCGAAATATAGACGAAATATAATGGAAAACCACTTTGTGTTTTTGGTTTAGGCGTAAATTTTGCATAGGCATGATAGAATATTGAACTTAACTCTGTTGGGAACAATGTTAAAATAGTAAAAATTCCCCTAGGGGGTATAAAAAATGAAATTACAAACAATCAGAGTGGAAGAAGCGGTTGGCAAAATACTCAGTCACGATATTACAAAGATTGTCAAGGGTGAGACCAAGGGGGCCTCTTTTAAAAAGGGACACATTATTAAGATGGAAGATATCTCCGAGCTTTTAAAGCTGGGTAAAGAAAATATATATATATTAGAGTTGGAGCAAGCCGACATACATGAGGATGTCGCCGGGATAAGATTGGGAACCGCCGTTTCTGGCGAAGGCACGACATGGAGTGGACCTAAAGAAAGCCGTGTCAATATATATGCACAAAATGATGGATTGCATAAAGTGAACATACCCGCCCTGGAAGATATTAATGAATTGCCGGAAGTAATACTATCCACCTTGCCCAATAATACGGTTGTAAAAAAAGGCGACCTACTGGCCGGCACCAAGGTGATCCCTCTGGTTGTGCCGGAACAAACTGTCCTGGCGGCGGAAAACATCTGCCGCCAGGCGGGTTGGGTGGTAAAAGTACTACCGTTTTTAAGCTGCAAAGTCGGTGTGGTTATTACAGGAAATGAAGTGTACAAGAAGCGCATTCGTGACGGTTTTGGACCAGTGATTAAGGAGAAAGTAGAAGCCTATGGTTCAAGTGTCATGAGAGTGGATTTTGCGCCTGACAACGTTAATGTTATTGCCGGCAAGATCGAAAAAATGAAGGAAGATGGAGCCGACATAATAATTGTCACGGGCGGAATGTCGGTAGATCCGGATGATGTTACACCCAAGGCCATCCAGCTCACGGGAGCAAAAGTGGAAAAATACGGCGCCCCGGCATTGCCCGGCGCAATGTTTATGCTGGCCTACTTGGGGGATGTTCCCATTATGGGCGTGCCGGCTTGCGGTATGTTTTTCAAAATAACTATTGTCGACCTTTTGTTGCCGCGCTTGTTTGCGGGTGAAAGAATAACCCGCAGGGACATTATTGCTCTGGCTAACGGCGGACTGTGCAAAGCTTGTCCGGAATGCAGATACCCTAACTGTACTTTCGGTAAGGGAACAAATTAAAGAATAAAGTGTATGACGTTATCCAAAAGGGGGGTAATCAATGTGGAAATAAATTTGCAGCAGGGAAAAACTATCGTAACAGTCATAAGACAGGAGAACTTGGATAAGAAACTGCTGGGTGCAAAAATAATGCTAACCGACGATAGCAGGGAAATTAAAGGAAGCCTGCAGTTACCCTGGTTGGAAGAGCAAGCAGTGCATTTAGTGCAGGAAAACAAGACCGGCGGTATGTTTGTGGTCGCCAATATAGTGAATCCGGATTTTCCAGAGCAAAAAGCGACTGTAATGATTGACCCTTACTTGGAGACGCCTGAGCTCGTTATTTTTGGCGGAGGGCATATTGCCCAGCCGCTGGCCAACATCGGTAATCTGCTTGGCTACCGTGTTACAGTTGTCGATGACCGGCCTGATTTTACTGCTCCTGAACGCTTTGCGGGGATTTATAAAAGTATCTGCTGCAGTTTTGAGGAAATAGAAAAACACCTTAAACTGGGGCCGGCCAGCAGTGTTGTGATCGCCACTAGAGGACATGTCAACGACATGGATTGCTTACGTAAGGTAATTAAGTACCCTGTAGCTTATCTGGGAATGATTGGAAGCAGACGCAAGGTAAAAGCGATCAGGGAGCAGTTGCTGGAAGATGATATTGAGATGAAAAAGATTGAAAAGGTGCATATGCCCATAGGTCTGGATATTGGCGCGCAGACACCGGCTGAGATCGCGCTGTGTATAGCCGCAGAAATGGTAAAAGAACGTCGCGGCGGCAGCGCGGCGCCGTTGGTATCAGTAGAAGAAAGCCGTGCAAATAAAGAAGATGTGAACGACTGCGAAATCCCGGTCGCTGCTGATAAAGACGCGCTGCGGGAAGCCATAAAAGCAGCTATTGATAATACACCGGCTGCGCTGGCGACGATTTTCAAAACAAAGGGCTCGACTCCGCGTAAAGCAGGCGCCAGGATGCTTGTATACAGGGACGGGCGTACTGTAGGAACAATTGGCGGCGGATGTTGCGGCGAATCAGAAGTGCGCGTGCAGGCTCTAAGTGTAATAGATGATAAAATGCCCCTTGTACACAGGATATCAATGACTGCTGACGTGGCAGCAGCGGAAGGTATGTCTTGCGGAGGGACACTGGAAGTCTTCATTGAACCGGTTACTATGTTTGCAGAAGCCTTTAAAGGCGCCTAAATCTAAATATTAATGATTAGATCCGGGTACAATAGAAATGCAAATTGAACAAAAGACAATGCAACTGTAGACGTCTTTATGTGGAAATACAGGAATTAAAAAACAGTATTTTTTGAATGAATAGATAGGATGCTTTATTGAAAATCCTTAATGAAAGCATGAAAATATGTGCAGCTTGCGAAAGTCATTAGCAAGCCTTGAGGCGAAGGCCCGGCACTAAGCTTTGGAGGCTATAGAAAGCCACCCGCTGAACACGGGTGGCCTTGGTTTATCTAAGACGGCGTTGACTTTCTTAAAGCGGCATGCTAATGTAATTTCCTGTCCAATCGGTATGCTGGAGATAAAATTATGCCGAAAATTAGGAGGATTAAAATGGGTAGAATTTATTTTGATCACAGCGCCACAACGCCGGTCCACCCGGATGTTGCTGAAGAGATGCTGCGCTATCTTACCGGCAAATTCGGCAACCCTTCAAGCCTTCATTTCTTTGGCAGGGAGGCTAAAAAGGCTATTGAAGAAGCCAGGGAAAAAGTTGCGGAAAATATTGGGGCAAAAAATGAAGAAGTGGTTTTTACCAGCGGCGGCACAGAGGCTGATCATCTGGCTATCAAGGGAGCAGTGTATGCCAACCGAAAAAAAGGTAATCATATCATTACCTCTGCGGTAGAGCACCATGCAGTGCTTGACACTTGTAAATCACTGGAAAAGGAAGGTTGCGAGGTAACTGTTTTGCCCGTAGACGGCTACGGTATGGTCAACCCGCAGGAAGTAGCAAACGCAATAAAAGATAACACTATATTCATAACAATAATGCATGCTAACAATGAAGTTGGGACGATTCAGCCCATATCTGAAATAGGGAGTATCGCTAGGGAAAAAAATATTCTTTTTCATACTGATGCAGTGCAGAGTATGGGTAAAATACCGGTTGACGTAGGTGATCTAAAAGTAGATCTGCTTTCTATATCCGGCCATAAGATTTACGCGCCGAAAGGGATTGGCGCTCTTTATATCAGACAGGGCATCAATTGGCGTCCTTATAATTATGGCGGCGGGCAGGAACGTAAACACCGGCCTGGCACTGAAAATGTGCCGGGTATAGTGGCCATGGGAAAAGCGGTAGAACTTGCCGCAAGTGAGATGGAGAAGGAAAATGCGCGTTTAACTATATTGCGGGATAAACTGATCAAAGGGATTACTGAAAGAATTAGCCACGTTAGACTTACCGGACACCCAGTCACGCGTTTGCCTAACAACGCAAATTTTGCATTTGAATTTGTAGATGGGAGTGCCATGCTCTTGAACCTTGATATGCATGGCGTGGCCGCGTCCAGTGGTTCGGCCTGCACATCCGGTACCGTGAGCGCGTCACATGTGCTCCTGGCCATGGGTATTCCGCATCAGATTGCATACGGTTCGCTGCGCCTGACTTTAGGCAGGAGCAACACAGATAAAGATGTGGAAAAATTTCTAGAACTAATGCCCCAGATAATTGAACGTCTGAGGTCAAGGGTATCTTGAATTTTACCAAACCACATATTTTATTTTAGCTTACATTAAAGAGAAGGTGATAGATAATTACCGTTTAGTAAAATCATTGTGTGATATTACCTAATCATTATTAGCTCTTTTTAATCTATGTGTCAAATATATAAGCGGTAGCAATTAATCCTATCGTAAACGCATATTTTACTTTATTGATGTGCTGATGTTAACATATAAACATCAGAAGAAGATATAGCATATATTTATCTGCGAAAATCGCATAGAAATTCGTATAATTAAAAAAATGAGTAGGAATATGTAACAGCCTGATTCAATGAGGCAGAATACAATACTTTGCATAGTGGTGAAAAAAATGGGTCGACTAGGGATGATAACAGTTGTAAAAGGTGCTGACGATTTGGGTACGGCAGTAGCGTACCGCCTTTACAAGTGTGGGATGGATGTAATTATGACAGAAACCGCCAGTCCGCTGGTGGTCAGAAGAAAAGTAGCATTTGCTGAGGCGGTTCAGGACGGTACAGTAATGGTTGAAGGAATTAAAGCCAGCCTGGCCGATTCAATAGAAAATGCCTTGGCCATGTTTGACGAAGGGATCATACCTGTACTGATAGATCCGGAAGCGAAAGTTGTAGAAGAACTTTATCCGCAGATAGTAGTAGATGCCAGGATGGCCAAACGCAACTTGGGTACGACTATAGAGGACGCTCCCCTGGTAATCGGGCTGGGGCCTGGTTTTGAGGCCGGGATAGATGTGCACGCGGTTATAGAAACCTGCCGGGGATATCGCTTGGGACGCGTTATATACGGCGGCGGCGCTATTCCCAACACCGGTGTTCCTGGAGATATAGGCGGTTACACTGTTGAAAGGATGATCAAGTCCCCGCTGGAAGGGGTTGTGGCAAATGTCCGGTCTATTGGAGAGGCAGTAGAAAAAGGAGATATAGTAGCTACCGTAGGGAACGCCCCGGTTCGGTCCAAGATAACCGGAGTCGTCAGGGGAATGGTCAGAGAGGGCGTCAATGTGCCCAAAGGAACGAGGATTGCAAACATAGATCCGCGAAAGGATATTGAATGCGATATCATATCTGATAGAGCGCTGTCCATTAGCGGTGGTGTGCTGGAGGCTGTATTCAACTTCGTCGCAAATTGTTGACAATAGATTGAACATAAAATTACCTTGTGGGAAGAAAAGAATGTAGTTTGTGATGTGGTAAAAAGCGTTGCCGGACAAAAATCCTTGTTGGGTTTAATACGGTTGAAAAGGATTTTTGTCCGGCAGTGAGCAGGGTGGTACTGATAAAAAATATGATCTCAGCAATCATTCTGGCCGCAGGTATGTCTACCAGAATGGGTAGGCCCAAACAGCTGCTCAAGGTGGGAAGCAGCACATTAATACGGATTGTAACGGAAAATGTACTGATGTCAAATGTTGATGAATTGCTGGTAGTGACAGGATATCAACAAAAGAAAGTTAGTGCCGCGATAAACGATTTGCCTGTGAGGGTGATTTTTAATCAGAGATATAAAGATGGTCAAGGCACATCACTGGCCCAGGGTGTGAAATCGATGAGCGAGTGCGCATCTGCTTTCATGGTGTTCATGGTGGACCAGCCTCTGATATCCGCTTCATTGATTAATATGATCATAGATGAATTTCTAAATAGGGGTTGCGTAGCCCTTCGGCCGATCTATAACTGTCTTCCCGGGCATCCAGTGATATTTAGTAGCTCTTTAAGGGAAGAGTTAACAAAGCTGAGTGGTGATGAGGGCGCCCGGCAGGTGCTAAAAAAGCTTGCTGATAGGGTGGAATATATTGAGGTGCCGAATGAGGCGGTAATATTTGACATTGATACCCCGAAAGATTTTAAAAATCTTGCGAACAAGCTGGACTAGAAAATTAATTTGCTATTATTATACGACCCCCAACTACGTATACTCTCTCTCTCCAGCCTTTGACATGGATAAAACAAGAAATATGTTGTTTTTCGGCCAATGAGCCATTCATGTCAAAGACTACTTTTTTAAATTAATGCGATATGCATTTGCAATATAAGAAAATTACAAATAATTTAATATATAAAGTTTAGACTGTTAAATGTACTCTACCTCTCTAACCTTTGATATGAGCACCTCCGCTTAATGTATAGATAAGCAAATGTCCATGTCAAGGGGTTTTTTTTGCGCTGTAGCAGGTATCCCCCCCGGGCCCTTAAAAGATAAAATTATACAAAAGGGCCATGGTTACTATGCCTGGTAACAAACTGTAGAGAAAGTTTCTGGTCTTAATGGCGACAAGCAGGGTGGGTATAAAGTCCCAGATAAAACTGTTATTAATGCTGATGTCAATAAAACCATCAGGCGCTGCTACACTCAAAGCTGTTAAACCGCTTAAAACAGCCGGTGCTACAAAGGATAACCACCTTTTTAGCGGTGCCGGAAATTCATAGCGGGATAGCAACGCTACCGGCAGTATGCGCGGCAGGATGGATACTATAGAAACGCCAATAATTATAATCCAAATATTAGTGCTGTTCATTGATTAACATCCCCAAACTGGCTGCAATAATTGTGGCAATTATAATATTAAACAAATTTCCCATAGTAGACGGCACAAGGTAACCAATTAACAAACACAGAAATGCTGCAGATATGGCTACAAAAACGTCTGCTTTGCGTTTCGTCATGAAGACCAATAAACAAATAAACATTGCAGGCAAAGTAAAGTTCAGGCCCAGGCGGTCTGAATTAGTGATATAAGTCCCCAGTGCGGCTCCCAGCAGTGTACTGGCAATCCAGCCTATATGTGAGCTTAGATTAAGGCCGGCAATATAAGAGGCGGTAGGTGAATGACTTTGATAGCGGTTCATCGATACTGCATAGGTTTCATCTGTTAATCCATAAGATAAAAGGCTGCCAATGGCAGTTGGCACTTGCCCCTTCAGATAGGGCACCAGGGATGTGGAAAATAACAAGTACCTTAAATTCACTAAAACATTGGCCAGGATAATGGTAAATACAGCTCCGCCCGCCTGCATAATACCAAGGGCTATATATTGTCCCGCGCCTGTAAAACATAGGACTGACATCATCGTAGCCTGAATGGTCGACATGCCTGCCTCATTTGCCAGCACTCCGAAGGCAAATCCCAAAGGTAAATAACCCAAAACTATTGGTATTGAATCATTTATTCCTTGCCTTAATTCCTGCTTATGCATATGCATCTCCAATTTTGAAATATTGTTTGCAGGGAAATAATAAAAAAGAAAAAGAGGGTTATCTAAAAGATACCCCCTCCCAGTCAGGGCCCCGTTAGGAGCTCCATTTTTGCTCTCCGGCACGGCTATGTCCTCCAGATTTTTGCTTTAGGGACGTTTCTAGGTAATTTTGCCATACTATTGCCTAATTATTGTTAAGGGAACACCCTCTTAGCAAACTAGTTCTCCCGACCCTCAAAATGTACAAAAGTGTCTCACCAAGGTGAGGGGCTATCCCATAACCTTTTAATAATCGGTTCTGCTCTCTATATCTTTTCTCAGTTTATCCCCTTCTGCGCGACCTTTCTTGTATTCCTTTTTTTCACTGCCGGGCAGATCAAAGGGCTTGTATTTGCCGTTGTAATCCCTGTCGTCCGGATCTATCACTGAATCTGCAATGCCTCTTCTGGTTCCTTCACCAAGACCTCTAGCCGCAACATCTTTCTTCAGCGCGTCCCCTTCTTCGCGACCTTTTTTGTATGAGTTTACCGCAAGATCATTATGGGACAGATCGAATGGTAAAAACATCCCGTCGTAATCCTTGCCAGGTTCATACAACGAATCATAAACGCCTCTTTTATATGACTTTACATCAATTGCCATTTTTAAATCTCACCCTCCAATTTAATTTTTTACTTAAACGACATAACAGTGCCTAAGTATTATTTACTATAATTAAACATCAAAAAACGTCCCTACAATATATCCAACTTGTATGGCTTCACTTCCTTTTTGTTTAATCTTAGCATTCGCCAATGTTTATTGTAAAATATGATTATACGATTGGATTGATTGCTATTGCCTATTAATTTATTTTAAGCTGTAGCAGGATTTAATAATTTCAAAAACCAGAAAAGGCAAAGTGTCTGAGTGATATACTTCCCAGGCTCCGCTGTCATCAGGTGGTTCAGCAGCTTATCGGGCACCGTTAGTTTTGCAGCAAATACACATCATTATTATTTCTCTCAATGTATTTTTTAACCACGGTTGTAACATTTATAAATTAATATTTAGATGCCACTTCAAGAATAATACTAATTGTTCAGACAGCTTATTGCTAAAATTTGTGTCGGAATTGATCATAGATAATTGCAAGAAGGCGTGATAACATCATTGGTGTTCAGTTATGCCCTAAATACACCATCATCATCCAGGTTTGGCACCTTTGCCCTAGGAAACAAGTGACGGATATTGTTAAAGAGACCTTCCTATTGGTAGGGGTGTTTAATAAGGAAACCAAGAAGTATCACATCTACCTTACCAACATCAGCCCGGAACAGCTTGCGGCAGAAGAAGTGGCGCTCCTTTACAGGGCACGCTGGGTGTGGAACTGCTTTTCAAGGAACCGAAGAGGGAAGGAGTGTAATAGATATTAGTAGTCATGCGATAAAAGCTGGGCCAAAGTTGTGGGGACGAGATTTTATACTAATATTTTTTTCCACAATCGTAACATTTTTTGGTTTCCATAGCTTATTGACAACATTATCCATCTATATCAAAGATCTGCCGGGCGGTTCAACAGGCATAGCCGGGCTGGGCGTGGCCGCTGTTACTGTCTCTGCGGTCATAATACGCCCGATAACTGGAGTTGTTTTAGACCGGTATGGTAGAAAAACGGTTTTAATTCTGGGATTAATTCTATTCCTGATCCCCTGCGTGTTCTTTAATTTTATGCTGCCGATCATACCGCTTCTTTTATTTAGATTCGTGCAGGGGCTTGGTTGGGGAATCACCAACACATCGCAGGGAACGATAGCGTCAGACGTTATACCCCCTAACAGACTGGGGGAAGGGATGGGTTACTTTACCATGGCGAACGGAATTTCGTATGCTATTTCGCCGGTAATCGCGCTTTGGTTGGTGTACCAATATTCTTTTGAATCCTTGTTCATTGTCTGTACTATAACGACCGTAGTAGCTTTGGTAGCGGCATTGATGGTCCGGTGTCCCAAACATGAAGCTGCGCCTTCGACGGCAAAACCGATTTTTTTTGAAAAGAAAACCTTCCGTCCTTCTGGGGTGATGCTTTTGGTAACTATCACCTTTGGCGCTGTGCTTTCATTTCTCGCCTTGTACGTTGCCGAACAAGGGTTGCCGAACGCGGGACTTTATTTTACCATGATGGCTATTGCCATTGTAGTTTCCAGACCTATAGCGGGAGTCATAGTGGATCAAAAGGGACGAATCGGATGTGATATACTTGTTGTTTTTGGGATCGCCACTGTATTAGTATCGACGATTTTTCTTGGCTCGTTGTCAACAATATGGACCTTGGCGCTTGCCGGTTTGTTTTTCGGTCTGGGGTTCGGCGTGCTACAACCAACTTTAATGACTATATGTATTAAAAGCGTAGCTGATAAAAAAGGAGCGGCTAACGCCGCCTTTATGACCGCGTTCGACATAGGGGTTGCTTCGGGTTCCATAGTGGGGGGAATAGTTGCCGAGTATTTCGGTTACTCAATGATGTTCTATCTAACTGCAATACCGCCCGCATTGGCATTGTTCGTAAATTTCATTAACAGGGGAAACAGCTATGATGAAATATTTCTCGCAAAAGAGGCTCCGGTTAAAGATCCAGTAGCGTACGAGGCAACTTAAAATATCTCTTAACCCGGTAATTTAACTGGTAAGCCGGCAAGATTACTTGATGTGAACTTGTAAGATAATAATACACAAAATGAATTGCATTTATCATGAAATATAACTAGTCTTGCAAAGGATGATTTTTCTATGAAACAATTATTTGAAGCACATAAGATTGGAGGTAAAACACTCAAAAATAGAATTGTAGTCCCAGCAATGGTCTATTCCATATTTCGGAATGATGGTTATGTGGCGGAAGAGAATATAGAGCATTACCGGGCTATTGCCAAGAGCGGCGCGGGGCTGATCATCCAGGAAGCAACCTCTGTCAGCAATACCGGACGAATGATCGAGACGCAGCTGGGCATTTGGGAAGACGAACAGGTAACAGGATTAAAAAGAATAGCGGATACTGTGCACGAAGAGGGCAGCACAGTTGTCATTCAGCTACACCATGCCGGGTTGATGAGCGTGGATGGTGTACGGGATTGCCCAAGTGATTTTTCCGTCCCTGTTATGTTTACACTCGCCATGAATGGGAAAGAAATGACCCCACATACATTGGAACAGGTTAAACAGCAGTTTATTTCTGCCGGTAGGCGTGCCTACGAGGCCGGCTACGATGGAATTGAACTGCACGGGGCAGACGGCTATTTGATCAGCCAGTTCTTCAGCACCAACGTTAACAAACGGACGGACAGCTACGGCAGTCAGCCGGGGCAGTTTGCCCTGGAGATTTTAAAGGAAATTAGAGTTATTACATCTGATTCCTTTATTATTGGTATCCGTCTCGGCGGCTTTGAACCTACACTAGAGAAAAGCACTGAATACGCTAAATTGCTGGAACCATACACTGACTATTTCAATATATCTTCCGGATTTTTTATGAATTCGTCCTCTAAACCTTCTAAACCGGAAGATTACCCGTTCTCTGAAAACGTTTATGCTGCTGAAATTATCAAAAAAGCTGTTCGGAAACCGGTTTTCGCCGTAGATGAAATAACAGACCTGCAAATGATGGAAACAATTCTGGAACAGACAAATACAGATATGGTCAGTATTGGATACGGTTTGCAGGTTTTATCTAAAAACAATCAAAAATAACATAATCAAGGAGTGTCGTTTATGCAAGAAATTGTTACAAAAAGGATCTTTAAAGGGCAGTTGTCCACCGGTCTGGCGGCATGTATTCTTTGTTTTGTTTTAGCCTGCATTTTCTGGCCGTTGTGGTCCATGTTTTTTAAATCTATCTTTAGCGCTTTGACCGCTCAGGGTCTGGCAGCGGTTGATCTCCAGATAAGAAGTAAGCTAATTGGTTTAATGGTGGAAGGCGCTTTTTTCTGGATGGTTATTAACCCCTGGATCTGGCAGACTTTAATTATGGGTAACTACGGCAAGACAGCATTTACCTCTAAACAGCCGCATGCCGGGACTTGGTACACTATTGTGGCCTGGCTTGCCGGTATCGCAATGTTTTTTATAATCATCGGCTTTCTTGGCATCTGGTGGAAACCGTTTAGTCTTGCATTGTTGTTTTTCCCTAAGACAGCAGAAGAGGTTCATCTGGCCATTGAGGGTTGGGAAGTCGCTAATTTCTTTGCCCTGCCGGTAATCATGGCGCAAATTCCTTTTGTAGCATTGTTCCAGAAATGGCCTTTTGCCGGGACCTCAAAACAACCGACAGAAGGTTGGGGCGTTTTCTTCTTTAGTACGTTAGTTGTTGTGTTAGTATGGATGGCAACGATAATACCCAGCTTCTGGAAATTATCACTTGGTGGGGAAGTAATTGTTAATGCGCCGCTGGGTAACTTCGCGTGGTGGTGTGCGTTCTGCCAAATATTTGTTTTCTTCTTCCTGATACCGGCCGAGGGCGGCGAAGGTTACCCGATGAAACTTTTTGCTAAGAAACAGCCGTATATGGGAATCGCCGGACTGATAATTGCTTTGGCTGCCGGATTAACATTGCCGTCAGTAATTCGTGGGATCATTACTCCGCTGAATCTTCTCCCGGGCGTTCCTCCGGATTTATTGACAGCATCACTGGGACTGTCGTGCGTTGTAAGTTTGTTGGCCTGGCATCATCTGTTTGATGACTATCCCAGTGCCCAGCTTGTTCCCAATACAGCAGCCAGGATTTTGATTAGATTCGTGATCTGGGTTGTCCTCGGTGGTGTGATGGGAGTTCTTTGGATTAAAATGTTTGGTGAGCTTCCTTTTGGGGCAAATAATATGGGCATGGGTTATCCAACTATGGGTATACTGGCCGGCCAGTTTGCCTTCTTAATGACATTCCTTTTATTTAATACATTTTTTGATAAATGG
>JAQVLS010000009.1 GCA_028704035.1 Desulfotomaculaceae bacterium
ATACCCCACCAGGGGATAAATCACGCCGGCTAGTTAGGCGAATGGAAATAAGCCGATCATAAAAGTGCCGGTGGACACGATGACTGGAAATACCCTGTTTTTTTTGAGATCTTCGGTAAAAAATCTGCTGCAGACAGTCCACATCATGGTCGAACAGGAAGAAAAAATACCCAGGATCAGGATCACCGAAAATGCGGCCCCAATCACGGGTGATATTTTCTTTGCCAGATACAATGTGGGAACCGCCAGGGCCGACGTATTCCCGGCATCCAGCAAAATGGCCGTATTCATGATGGCAATTGTTGCAATCAGAGCCAGCGCGCCAAATAGTGCGCCCAGTCTGGCGGATTGCCTGTTTGCCGCTTTGGCGCCCAAGGCCGTATAATAGGTGCTGCCGCAAAAAAAATTCAATGATAAATACGATGCCGCGCTTAAAATCCAGTGCGGGCAGGCCCGGGTGTGCTGCATAACCGGCGCATACTGCGTGATTGCTGAAATGTTGCCGATATCCCTTACTACCGTTATCGTACCTACGAGCAACGTAAAAATGATGATCACCGGACTGATCATCGAGACGATTTTAACCATTTTCTCGAACCCGATCAGGTACACGCTTAAAACTAGCGCCGCCAGCAAAGCCGATCCGATATAGCGGTTGATGCCGTAATATTCAAAAAGAGTAGCGCCGGCGCCGGAAGTAAGTACCGACATAAGCAACACCAGCGTTACCGGAATCAGCCACGCGTACAGTGCTCCCAGCCTGTTTCCGCAGAAGTACACAAAGTGGCTGAAATTTGCCGCGCCTTTATGAGCATAACCGGTCGTGATAATAATCCGGCCCAAGATCAGGAAACCAGCCAGGTTCAATACCACCACACCATAACTGGCATACCCGTAGCTGGAGAAAAATCGCAATATTTCCTGCCCGGTAGCGAACCCGGAACCGATCACCCAAGCCATAAAGGCTCCCGTGTATTTTAATACCGCCAGTGGGTTATATTCTTGCTTCTTCTGACTGATCATTGGCGCACATCTCCAGGGCGCAACTGCCTATAATCAAAATTAATTAATTAATTATATCATTTGCCCGTATTCAATCAACGATTTAAATGATAAGCTGGCAAAGTACGGTAAGAACCTATTGATTTATTATTGATATCATCAACCGGGAGGCCTTATGGAAAATCAAACAAATATTAACGACTATATTAAACCGGGGTTCTATGTGGATTGTGCTTCGCCGAACGTGCTTGAATTTGCACGGACTCATGGAAAGGGCAATACTCTTAGAGAAAAAGCTGTCAGCCTTTTCTTTGCAGTTCGAGATGGTTTCCGGTATGACCCCTATAACATTATTTTAAAACCAGATGAGTTCAAAGCAAGCGTACGTATCACGAAAAGTTCAGGCTTCTGCATCCACAAGGCCATTATCCTGACAGCTGTCTTGCGAGCGGCAGGCATTCCTGCCAGACTTGCATTTGCCGATGTGAAGAACCATTTGAATACAAAGCGGCTCAGGGAACTTGTGCAAACGGATGTATTTTACTACCATGGTATAACAGAGTTGTTTCTTGATGGACAGTGGTTTAAGGTCACTCCGGCATTTAACATAGAACTATGCGAGAAGTTTGGTGTCAAGCCATTAGATTTTGACGGCGTCACGGACTGTATCTTACACCAATACGACATTAAGGGAAACAAGCATATGGAATATTTGAAATTTCACGGAAGCTATGCGGACTTTCCCTATGAGTTGGTATATCGTGACTTTCTGCGTTTTTACCCTGCTATGTTTGCTATGGAAGGTGCTACCAATAAAGGGGATTTCGAACAAGAAGCGGCGGAGGAAAATAAGCGCCGGCTGGTCAATGGAGGTATATAGCTTTATTATGAAACAAGTTTTAGCCCGACCACAGCGCCTAGAATCATAGCGATGAAGGGCATCCTTTTCCAATCCTTTGATTCTCCAAAAAACAGCAATTACCCCCGGCATAAATTCAGGAAGTGGCGGGCAAGTTCGGGGTAACCCCAGAAGTCAATATGGGCGTAAGCGGCCAGCGTGTTGGCCCGGCGGTAGCCGCAGTGCCACTGACCGCCTGATAAAGCTGATTTGACCAGGTAAGTGGCGGGGCAGGTAATGCCTTCGACCAGGGAATGGTGGAATTCATGCCCCCGCACTTTCTGTCCCGCTTTCCCCAGTACATTTTCACCGGTGAACTCGATGTCCACATAGCCAAACCTCTGCAGGCGGTCGGTCATCACCGTATGCCCGTTAAAGAAGCCTGCCATGGTGTGTTTCTCTCCGTCCTTCGCGGTAATGGATTCGGTAAGGTACATGAAACCCCCGCATTCGGCATAGCAGTGCAGGCCTTCTTTTAGCCTGCGCGTGATATCTTCCAGCAGGCCCCTGTTAGCCGCCAGGGCTTCCGCGAATACCTCGGGAAAGCCGCCGCCAAGGTAAAGGCCGTCTATGTTTTCCGGCAGGCTGCCGTCCTTCATGGGGCTGAAATAGCGCAGCTCCGCTCCCAGGGCGGTAAGGATTTCAAGCGTGCTGCGGTAGTAAAAGCTGAAAGAATCGTCACGGGCTACCGCTATGGAGGCGGGCGCGCCTTTTTTTAGGACGAAGGGTCCGGCAGGGGGCAGGGGTCCGGCTGAGCCTCCCAGGGCGATAACCTGGTCCAGGTCAATCCATTCCTGTACGAGCCTGGCCGCTCTGTCAATAATTTCTGCGTGCCTTTCCATTTCTTCCGCCGGCAGCAGCCCCAGGTGGCGGCTGGGCAGTTCCACCGACCTGTCGCGCGGCAGAAAGCCTAGTGCCGGGACACCGGTATAAGACTCTACCGCATCCTTGACAAGTTTATAATGGTGCTCGCTGCCCACGTTATTGACGATCACTCCGGCTAGGCGGAGGTCGCGGTCGAAAGATTTGTACCCGAGGACCTGGGCTGCTGCGCTGGTGGACATGCCGTAAGCGTCAACCACCAGGATCACGGGGGCTTGCAGTAGTTTGGCTATTTCAGCCGTGCTGCCTTCCGGGGTAGAGCCCACCCCGTCATAAAGGCCCATTACTCCCTCGATGACCCCGATATCTATACCGTCCATACCGTGCCTGAACAGCTGTAATATGTTCGGGGCCGGCATCATCCAGAGGTCAAGGTTGTAGGACATCCGGCCGGCCGCGACAGCGTGGTAGCCGGTGTCAATGTAGTCCGGACCTACTTTGAAAGGCTGTACGCTGAGTCCCTTTTTCCACAGCGCCGCCAGCAGGCCGGCGGTGACCGTTGTTTTGCCCGCCCCGCTGTGCGTCCCTGCTATTACCACTCTGTTCATATCAAATTCTCCTTATCCTGTATCTTTGCTGCCGCTTCATTTTGTCATTTCCATTTTTTTAAATTATACGCTTTTTCAGTGCTGTAGTATATATCATCCTGGAAGCCGGCAAGTTTGACACTGCCGTCATCCATGAAACCTATCCTGTATTGGTAAAATTTATTATTTGTATACCGCAGCCGTGAAATTTATAAAGGGTTTAATCATGTGCTTGTCGTATCTCTTCAATAAAATGAACTGCGGGGAGGGACAGCAGTTTGGAACAGAAAAAACTGATGCTATACCAGAACATGCTTTTTATCAGGCGTTTTGAAGAGAAGATTACCGAGTTGTGCAAGATTGAAGGAAAACTGCCGGGCATGCTTATCCTCTGTACCGGGCAGGAAGCGGTGGCCGCCGGCGTGTGCGGCGCGCTGGAGAAGGACGACGTGATCATCAGCAACCACCGCAGCCACGGGCACCTGCTGGCCAAGGGCGCCGACCCCAATGCGCTTATGGCTGAAATCTTCGGTAAAGTAACAGGATGCAACAAAGGCAAAAGCGGTACCCTGCACATTGCGGTCCCGGAGGTGAACGCCCTGTGCACCACTACTGTCGTGGGTGGCGGTATCCCTATCGCTGTGGGGACGGCCTTTGCCCAGCAGTACAAGAAGAGCGAGGCGGTAACGGTCTGCTTTTTTGGTGACGGGTCCGCGGATGAGGGGAGCTTTCACGAGTCCCTGAATATGGCCGCGCTGTGGGACCTGCCGGTGATATTTGTGTGTGAAAATAATGTGTACTCCGGCGCCCAACGTATGGAAGAGCATACCAAAGTGAAGGACATCGCGCTGCGCGCCCAGGGCTACGGTATGCCCGGCGTAATAGTAGACGGAAATGACGCGGAAGCCGTTTTAAAGGTCACGGCTGAAGCCAGGCAGCGCTGCCTGGCCGGTGAGGGTCCGACTCTGATTGAATGTAAGACGTACCGCTGGCGCGGCCACGGTGAGCTCGACCAGCAGGTCTACCAGCCAAAAGATGAAATAGCCATGTGGATGGAGCGCTGCCCGATTAAAAAAATAGAAAACGAATTACTCGCGGAAGGCGTCATATCAAGGGAGGACGTCACAGCGCTGGAAGATTCAATAGCTATATTTGTGGAAGACGCCGTTCGCTTCGCGGAAGAAAGCCCCCTGCCGGCTCCCGAGGAAGCGCTGGAAGACGTCTACGTTTAGGAAAGGAGATTGGCCATGCAGCAGATTACAATGGGTCAGGCGATACAACAGGCGCTGGCCGAAGAAATGCGTCGGGATGAGAACGTTTTCCTGGCCGGCGAAGGCATTGGAGTGGGTATCCACGAATCCCCGGTAATGCCGACTTACGGACTTCTGCAGGAATTTGGACCGGCCAGGGTAAAAGATACCCCTGTATCCGAGGCGGCTATAGCGGGGTTGGCCGTGGGCGCCTCGGTAATGGGCCTGCGCCCGGTTGTGGAAGTAATGTTTAACCCGTTTTTCACCCTTGCTTCTGATCAGATTGTCAACCACGCGGCCAAGCTTCGTTACCTTTCAGGCGGCAAAAGCTCTTTTCCCCTGGTGGTCAGGATCAAGACCGGGGCCGGCGGCGGCGCCGGGTGCCAGCACGCGCACAACCTGGAAGCATGGGTAGCGCACTGTCCGGGGCTGAAAGTGGTTATGCCCGGTACCGCCGCAGACGCGAAGGGCCTTTTAAAATCAGCCATCCGTGACGACAACCCGGTTATTTTCTTTGAAGATATGGGGCTTTTCTTTTTCCCTTCGCCGGTGCCGGAAGGTGACTACACCATCCCGATCGGCGTGGCGGACATCAAAAAACCGGGGCGCGATGTGACTGTGGTGACCTGGTCCAAGATGCTCGGCGTCGCTTTTAAAGCCGCCGCCGCCCTGGGACAGGAGGGTATAGACGTTGAAATTTTAGACTTGCGGACGCTGCTGCCGCTGGACAAGGAAGCCGTAATCAAATCCGTGCAAAAGACTGGCCGGCTGGTAATCCTGCACGAGGCCACCAGGACCGGCGGCTACGGCGGTGAAATTGCCGCGCTGGCGGCGGAAGAAGCTTTCAGTTACCTCAAGGCCCCGATTAAAAGGGTAACCGCGCCGGATATACCGGTCCCGTCCAGCCCGCCGCTGGAACGGTTCTACATCCCGAATGAAAACCAGCTCATTGAGGCTGTTAAATCTATTGTTATTTAACGTATATTTGTTTTTAAAGTTAATTATATGTTGATAAATTATGTAAAAGCATATATCCTATAGAAAAGTGTCATAGTAAGCGACAATAAAATAGACATAGGGGAGCTGAAGAAATTCGGCTGAGATAGAACTTGTTCTGACCCATAGACCTGATCCGGGTAATGCCGGCGTAGGGATTAAAAAGATGCGGCAATTTGAGATTGAAGGCCTTCATCCCTACGGGTGAAGGCTATTTATTATATTAGAGCGAAGAGAGATGAGAATATGATCTGTAATGTCAGCCTGCAGGTGATTCCCAATGTTACGGAAGAAGATTTGTACCCGGTGGTAGACAAGGTGATTGATATGATCGGGATGTCCGGTGTTAAATATATAGTTGGCCCGATGGAGACAACTATGGAAGGAGATCTCCGCCAACTCCTTGAACTTGTTGCCAGGGCACAGGAAATATGCTTTGCAAACGGGGCTTCACGGATAATTTCGGTGGTGAAAATTGATTATAAGGCCGGTGGTGTCAGTATCGATGAAAAGATCGAAAATTACCGCTGATATTTTTATCCCGCTGGTTTTTATCGTTTTCCTGCTGGCGGGATGGGAGTTTACCGTAAAGCTGCGGTCCATACCGGATTGGCTCCTGCCGGGACCGGCAAAGATTGTGCATACGCTGGTTGACAATGCGCCGCTGATAGCCAAACACGCCCGGAGTACCCTGGTTGAGTGTCTGGTCGGCTTTGCCGTGGCCATATTGTTTTCATTTGTCGTGGCCTTCCTGATGGACGAAATTCCGTTGTTCAGAAAAGCGGTCTATCCTTTGATAGTCGCCTCACAGACCATACCGATCGTATCAGTGGCCCCGCTTTTCATTATCTGGTTCGGCTACGGGATGTTGCCTAAAATTATTGTTGTGGTTCTGGTGTGTTTCTTCCCGATAGCCATCAGTCTACTGAGCGGGTTGGCGGCGGTAGACAAAGACTATCTTGAGTTGTTCCGATCTATGCAGGCTTCCAGGTTGAAGATATTTCGCATGGTCAAGCTGCCCTTGTCTATGCCGTCCTTTTTCGCCGGGCTTAGGATATCCGCGGCCTACAGTGTCATGGGCGCGGTCATCGGCGAATGGCTGGGGGCGAAACAAGGACTGGGGACCTATATGACTCTCGCCCAGCGATCGTTTCAGATCGACCGTGTTTTCGCGGCCATCCTGGCGGTTACGGTTTTGAGCGCCGCGCTTTTTCTGCTGGTAAGCTTTATTGAACGGCTGGTGATTCCCTGGAACAGACTCGGTGAAAAATAGACCTGTCCAGCTGTTCTATAGAGACGTGCGACATGGTATTTGCAGGTGCGGCTTTAGCCGCACAATGGCCGGCTGAATCTTTATTTACGGTGCCAGAGGGATTCAACGCGGCAGTGATTTAGACGGAAACCTTGCAGCTTATTGGATATAATGCAATTTATAACTTACTAAACGGAGGGGGAGAGTGTTTATGAAAAAAAGTTTATTTGCATTGGTGCTGTTGTCATCCTTGCTGCTGCTGCTGATGGGATGCGGCAATGCCAAGGAGACCGGGCAGAAACAGGATTTAAAGAAAGTAACGGTTCTGCTGGATTGGACGCCGAACACCAACCATACCGGGGTTTACGTGGCGCAACAGCGTGGTTATTATAAGGAACAGGGACTTGATGTGGAAATTGTCCAGCCCGGCGAAGGCAGCGCCGCCCAGCTGGTAGCCGCCGGTCAGGCTGAATTCGGCTTCAGCTACCAGGAGGAGGTCACCATCGCCCGCACCACGGGTGTGCCCATAAAGGCTCTGGCGGCGGTAATCCAGCATAATACATCGGGTTTTGCTTCCCCGGCAGCGAAGGAAATTAAGACACCCAAAGATTTTGAGGGCAAAAAATACGGAGGCTGGGGTTCACCTGCAGAGGAGGCTATGATCAGAGCGCTGATGAATGGGGAAAACGCCGACTTTGCCAGTGTGGAAATGATTAACATCGGCACGGCTGACTTTTTTACCAGCATCAGCAGGGACGTTGACTTTGCCTGGATCTTTTGGGGATGGACCGGCATTGAGTCGGAACAAAAAGGGATACCCCTCAATTTTATTCGCCTCACGGATTATAATGATGCCCTTGACTTTTATACGCCGCTGCTGATCGCCAACGACGACATGGTGAAAAACAACCAGGCGCTGGTTTCAGCTTTTATGAAAGCTACGGCTAAAGGATATACCGATTGTATTAGAGAGCCGCGGGAAGCAGGACAGATCCTGCTTGACCGCGTGCCCGAGCTGAACAAGGATCTGGTTATGGCCAGCCAGGTATACCTGGCTGGAGAATACAAGGGCGACGCGCCTGTATGGGGCCAGATGACGGAGCAGCGCTGGCAGAAGTACGCTGGTTGGATGTACAACCAGGGTCTTATCGAAAAAACGTTGGATTACCAGCAGGCTTTTACCAATGAATTTCTGCCCAAGGAGTAAATAATATTGCCGGAGATAGTAGTTGAGGGAGTCAGCAAGACCCAGGGCGGTCTGCTGACTCTTGGAGAAATCAATGTAGTAGCCGGCGCCGGGGATTTTATCGGTATCCTCGGCCCCAGCGGCTGCGGCAAGAGCACACTTTTCAATATTATATCCGGTTTGCTGAGGCCGGACCGGGGACGCGTTTTGATTGACGGCCGGGACGTCACAGGCCGTACCGGGCGGGTAAGCTACATGCGCCAGAAAGACCTGCTGCTGCCATCCCTGAATATTGTGGAGAACGTCAGTATCCCGCTGGTTTTAAAAGGTATGCCGAAAAAACAGGCCTGTGCGGAAGCGGCGGCTCATTTTAAGCAATTTGGGCTGGAAGGGTTTGAAAAATACTATCCCAGACAGTTGTCAGGCGGTATGAGGCAGAGGGCCGCTATGTTGAGGACCTACCTTTTCTCCAGCGATATCCTGCTGCTGGACGAGCCCTTCGCATCACTAGACGCCATAACGAAAAGGAAGATGCAGACTTGGCTGATCGACGTTTTCAACGTGATTAACCCTACTGTCATGTATATAACTCATGATGTTGACGAAGCGCTTTACCTGTGCGACAGGATTTATGTGCTATCGGATTGTCCCACGGTTGTCAAGCTTGAAATACGTGTTCCTCTCTGCCGTCCGCCGCACGGCCGCACCATTGTTGACCCGGAATACGGCGTGATCCGGGATAAGGTCATGGAGGCGCTGGAGATTTGAATACATCTCGCGCCGCATTTTTCTTAATTTATGCTCGCAGAGATCCTCTGGCGGGGATGGGTGACCGTTTAGCTACGGGTCGATGACGCAGGAATTTCCAAATAGAGAATTTTCCCTATAAAGAAAGGAACGGTTTGTGGGCGATGAAATACCTGGTGATTACCAACGGGACATACGGTGACCTTGACTGGTACAGGAGCAGGATCAATAAGTTTGCGAAAAAAATCGCTGTGGATGGCGGCGCGGGGCGCGCCCGTGAATTGGGCATAATACCGGACTGGATCGTGGGCGACATGGACTCCATCAGCGCACATGACCGCAGGTTTATGGAAGAAGCGGGCGTTTGCTTTGAGCTGCACCCCGCAGAAAAAGACTTCACCGACACACAGATTGCCCTGAAGCTGGTGGAAAGGGAAGGCGGCCGGGAAATAGAGATTTGGGGTGGGACCGGCTCCAGACTGGACCATAACCTTTCCAATATTCTCAGCGCATTGTCCTTCCTGGAGCGGGGTATTAACATCGTATTTGAATCGCCTGACCTTTCTGTTTATTTTGTTGAAAAACAACTTGTGGTCCCGGGTGTGCCGGGTGAAACTGTCTCGTTGATTGCGCTGAACAACCAGGTGTCGGGTGTAGATCTGTGCGGATTCAAGTACCCGCTGAACAAAGCTACCCTGGAGATAAACTGGCAGTGGGCCATTTCTAACATCATCACCGGGAAAAACCCGGTTGTGCGCCTGGATTCGGGTATCCTGGCCGTTTTCCATTACAAGAAGCCGGTTTCTTAAAGGTTTTCAACTAATCGCCATTGCGCTGGAAATAAACAGGGTTAATAGCTAAAAAATTTGGAGCGCCGCAGATGAAAATTGAAAAAGGGGAGACGCCCCGGCGGACATACTTTTAAAGGAAGTTTTTGTAGTTAACGTCTTTACCGGAGAGATCCTGAAACAAAGCGTGGCTATGACAGACGGTATAATCGCCGGTGTGGGTGATTACGTCCCGGGCAAAGAAATACTTGACTTGTCTGGGGAATACTTCATACCCGGTTTGATAGACGCCCGCATCCACATTGAAGGTTCACCGTGGTTGGATTGCCGATAAATACCTTTTCTTGTCCTACATATGACCGACTACGCTCGACATGTGACCGCACCATTCGGCAGTTTCCCGGATTACGTCTTCCAGCAGGAAGCGGTAGATCGAGCCGGTGGCGGCCTTTATTTGTTCTTCCCCGGTTATTTCGCCCTGGTTGCTGTACGAGTTCCAGTCAGGCACGGCAACCTCGCCTTCGAGCCTGGTGCAGATGGTAAAGCCGGTGTCCCTGCCGGCAAAGTGCTGCATGCTGTATATCTCTGACAAGTCTTGAGAAACAGTAATTTGCTCATTTTTGTCGCTGATTATAACTATCAGCTTGGGGAGCAGTGACAGGATTGTCGAGACCGGCAGGTCATTTTCCCTGGACCAGCGCCAGAGGAAAACATCCGGCCTCTGCCCGGCATCATCCCAGGCTTCCGCTTCCGCCAGCTTAAAACCGGTGTCTTCCCATGCGACCGCATATTCCGCGGCGCTGCCGGGCGCGATAACAGTAAAGAGTTTCATATAATCACCTCCAAACAGGGGACGGTTCGAGTTTCAATTTATGCTGTTAGCAGACTCGTGTCTTAAAAAGACATATAATGACAGCGGAATGGGGACACACTTCCTCTTATGGGTATTCGTTTGTGGTAGGAGCTATGTCCCCGACCTTACATTTTCAAGGCTTTGTCAATGCCGCGCAGCGTTTCCAGACCCGCGCAGGCTATCGATATGTGCGGCTGCCGTATATGTGGCTCGCGCAGGTTAATCCGGATCACTGTTACATGGCGCTGGTCCCCGATATGTTCGCTCATGCGCCTGATCGTCGGTACACTGGTACCGGCGCCGATCTCGACCACCACCAGGTTTTCGTCCCGGTGCTCGTATAAAAAGTGGTTGAAGCGGTAACTCTGGCGATCCGAGCGGTCGCTGAGCCATGAGAAATCCCCGAACATCAGGATGTTGGGCCTGGCTATCGCGGTACAGCGGGGGCATTGTGGAATATGTTGCGCCCGCATAGTGTTGAGGTCGACAGGGACGATTTCATCGCTTTCCCATATTTCGTCGCTGCACGGCGTCAGGCATTGCATATAAAGGATCGAGCCGTGAACCTCGTAAACCTTGTCTTCAGCAAAGCCTGACCGCTGGAAATGCCCGTCGACATTGGATGTGGCGACAAAATAGTCAAGGTTGTAACGTCTTATCCAATCCAGTATGATCTGGAAACCGTCATGCGGGCTGGTATCACGGTAAAGGTTGGCGCGATGTCCATAAAATCCCCAACCGAATGGCGGGTCCATAGCAAAGTGGACGGGATTTGCCGTTTCGATAAAGCTGACGCCCAGCCGCTCATACATGGGGTAGGCCTTCCAGAAGCCCTTGTCGCCGCGGAAGTCCGGCAGCCCGGAATCCACGCCCATGCCTGCCCCGGCTGTGACGACGATCGCCTTGGCGTCCTTTATAATAACGGCGACCTCGTTGTATTTTTTTTGTAGGTCCATATTTATTCTCCTTGTGAAAGGTGTGTTTCTTTAATATTAATAATTCTAGATATAATGCCAATCCCTTCTAAATAGATTTAAATGAAACCGCCGGGAAGTCTCCAAGCTCTTGGAATCCCCTTCCTAAGTAAAGCGAAGGGAGGGGTAGTTCACAAATTCGTTGTATAAATATCTATGTGTATCTTTGCATGCAAAAATTATGTTTTAGTTGAAGGAAATATTTTGTATAAAACAGAATATAAAAAACGCTATAGTTGCACAAATAAATAGTATAAGCGGGAACAATAACAAAAATGAGAAATTTGAAGGGGTAACCAAAATGATGAAAATCAAGATTATAGGCCTGCTGACAGTAATTGCGGTTCTTATAGCCGCCGGCTGCGGGATAGGTGACAGTAAAAAGCATGAGAGCCCGGCCAAGCCGGAAAAAATTATAGTACAGGCTCCCACGGCGCCCCCCACAACGCCGCTTTTTAAATTTGCCAAGGACGGCGTTCTGAATGGGGCAAAATTGGAACTCATCATATACAAATCGGTGGAGGAGGCAACCACCAGGATAGCCAAAGGCGAGGCTGATTTCACAGTGTTGCCGCTGAACGTGGCCGCCAAGCTTTACAACAAGCAGGTGGATATATCCCTGGCTAATGTGAGTACCTGGGGTATCCTTTATCTTTTGACTACGGACAGCCAGGTGTCCAACTGGCAGGATCTTAAAGGGAAAGAACTATATGTTGGCGCCCAGGGATCTAGTCCCGACGTCCTGACCCGGTATTTCATTAGTAAAAACGGAATGAAAGAGAGTGATATCAAACTTGCCTATCTGAACTCTCCGGAAATCGCCCAGCTGATGATCAACGGGCTGACGAAAAACGCCGTATTGCCGGAGCCGCTGGCAACACAGGTGTTAATGAACAACAGCCGGGCCCGTCTGGCCAGAGATTTTTATGAAGACTGGCAGATCTTTGAAGGGAAGGATGCGAGACTGCCCCAGGCCGGCATGGTTGTCCGCAATGAATTTGCCCGCCTGTACCCCGCAGCTGTGACTGAATTTCAGAATGTCTATAAGAGCGCCGTGGAATGGACCGTGGCTAATCCGGCAGAAGCAGCCCCGCTGGCGCGATCAAATATGAATATTGCGGAGTCGGTATTTATCAAGAGCATGGAAAAAACCCACATGTTTTTCGCCACCGGTACGGAAGCCAGGGAGGATGTGCATACATATTTGTCCAGGCTGCTCGATATTTCGCCTGATATGGTGGGGGGAAAACTTCCCGATGAAAAATTCTTCCTTGCTGACTAGGGGCCTGGCGTCCCTTTTTGGTTTAATAGTTTTTATTCTGCTGTGGCAGCTGGCGTCGGGTTACTACCATCAGGTTATTCTGCCGTCTCCCATGGAAGTGGCCCGGTCCGTTGTTAAACTAACGGTAAGTGGGCAGCTGTGGGAGCAGGGGGGGCAGACGATAGCCCGCGGCCTGGCCGGTTTCGGTCTGGCTGTATTAATAGGCTTGCCCTTGGGCCTGTTTATCGGTCTCAGCCCGTTGATATCAAGCCTTTTAAGGCCGCTTATAGTGGGCCTGCAGGTAACGCCGCTCGTTTCCTGGCTGCTGCTGGCCATGATCTGGCTTGGTTTCAGCAAGGTCCCTTCCTTTGTCGTCTTTGTGACCACTTTACCCCTGATCATCATCAATACTATCCAGGGAGTAAAAAACATAGACGCCCAGCTGCTGCAGATGGCTGCGGTGTTTCAGATCAACCGTTCGCGCCTCTTCCGTGAGATCTACCTGCCACAGATCCTGCCATACCTGCTGGCTGGTGTTGTCACCGCCCTGGGTACTACCTGGAAAGCTGTAGCGATGGCCGAGTTCCTGAGCGTTTCCACGGGTGTTGGCGCCAGGATGGCAGTAGCGCGGATAAACCTGGAGACCGCAGACCTTTTTGCCTGGACCTTTGTCCTGGTAGCCCTTGGGCTGCTTACGGACAGACTGTTATCCCATCTCGTCAATAAGAGACTGCGCCACTGGATGTGATAAAACCTTGATTGCTTTTGAGCATGTGCACAAAACTCTGGGGCAGACCAGGGTTTTGCATAATTTTTCTCTACCTGCCAAAAAAAATGAAATAACCTGTATTATCGGTCCCTCGGGGTGCGGCAAAACAACAATACTGCAGCTGCTGGCCGGACTGGGACATCCCGACGCGGGGCGAATTACCGGGATTAAAGGCATGCGCGTGAGCTATGTCTTCCAGGACCCCAGGCTGCTGCTCTGGAAAACTGTAGCCCAAAACATCGCATTTGTTTTGCAGGACACCGTACATCCCGCCAAGCAACAGGAATTGATTAGGAAATATCTGACTATGACAGGTCTCTATGAGTATCGGGACAATTTCCCCAAAGCCTTAAGCGGGGGGATGAAGCAGAGGCTGGCCCTGTGCCGCGCTTTTGCCTACCCGCACGATCTCTTGTTGATGGACGAACCTTTTAAGTCGCTGGATACCCCACTGCGCCTGGGACTGGTGCGGCAGGTGGCCAGAATGTGGCAGGAAAAACCGCGTACAGTTATTTTTGTTACCCATGAAATCATGGACGCCCTGCTTCTTGGGCACAGGATAATAGTCCTATCAGCCCGTCCTGCCGCCGTGCTGGACGACATAAGAATAGACGTACCGCTGGCGCAGAGAAATGTCCTACAGGAGCCACTTCCCGCCAGCCACGCCAGGCTGATCGCCCTGCTGGAGGGTGAAAACAAGAAATATTTCCCAGACCTTTAAAATATGTGTGAAACTGCTGGTCATAAGCTGGTTATAAACTAGTTATAAGATGAAGAATTACCTGCCGGGACATGTCAGAGGTCCCGGCTTTCTCTGTAGTGCGAGATTTATCTCGCCAAGATGTGCGGCTAAAGACGTGCCTGTAGGTGGGACAAGGAAACTGTCCCTGAGCTTGAGTATAGGTCATTGAGCATTCATCTTAAAAAACCTTGAGTATTGTGCAAGATGCTTGATGCTTCAAGGTGTTTTTTTATGTTGCCGCTAGCCTGCTACAGGCAAAAAACCCGGCGGCAATCCTGTACATCTTGTTTTAGCCCACGTGCATCATGAAAAAAAGTTGTCTGCCAGTATCAGGTAGATAAAAAGAGCAATGAGATTAATGCTTGTAAATTTTTTTGAAACTATACGCAATACCGTCGCCTTACCATGGGATACGCGCGTCTGTAACAAGAATACGAAGATATGCTAAAGATACTAAAGATATTGAAGAAAAATCACGATAATTATAGCAGGTTTGTTGTACAGAAATTCAAAAGAAAAGATTGAATTTAAAAAGGTTTAAAAATGGGGTGACGACTATGGCATACGGTGATTTTGAAGAAAAACTGGAAATGGTCAAATGTTTTTTACATGACAGCCGGGAGATGTTGGACGCCGTAGAGCCGCAGATAATAGCCATGGAAGAGAAAGCGCTGACCGTGGGAGAAATAGACGAAGCCATACTAAACGCCATATTCAGGCTGTTTCACTCACTCAAAGGGTCGGCGGCGTTCTTAGACCTGCAGACTATCATCAGCGTAACTCACGAGGCAGAGACCCTGCTTGACATATTCAGGAGCGGACAGGCCGTAATAGAACCAACCCACGTGGACCTTTTAATCAGGACCACCGACTTTATCCGCAACATTTTGGACGTTGTAGAGCAGCAGCTCAACGACGAAGGATACGAAGAAAGCGCCACAGGGATCATAGCAGACCTCAAAAAGACCATAGTAAACGTCTTAGAAGAACAGGAGCCGGCGGCTGAAGGACAGCCGGCCCCGCGCCTGCCGGAAGAAGAAACAGCGGTAGCGGCAGAAGCGGGAGAATTCATAGCGCCCGCAAACAACATCGATTTGGGCATGGACATAACCCCCGAGATCCTGAAGCGCTTCGCGGAAGAAAGCAACGAACTGTTGGACGAAGTAGAAAGCACCTTGCTCGCCCTCGAAAAAGCCCCCGGCGATCTCGAAAGCGCTACAGCCGCCTGCCGGGCCCTCCACAGCCTGAAAGGAAACGCAGGCTTTCTTGGTTATCCCGACATGGAAGAAATAAGCAGGTGCGGTGAAAACCTGCTGGGACAGATAAAAGAGCAGAAAAAGAACTGCGACCCTGTAGTCGTGTCATTTCTGCTAATCGCCATAGACATCTTAAGAGAAGGAGTGCGCCAGGTTGAGGCCGGATGCGAGCCTGAGCTGCCCGGCAAACAAGAGGTATGCGCCTACCTTGAAAAACTTGCCGCCGAAGGTAGCTCCCAAAAAGAAAGGGGCAACGAAGAAAAAAGCAACAAAGCCAATAAAGAAACAGTAGCGACAGGCGAGGCAAAGGCCGAGGTCAAAGAAAAACAAACCGGCGCCGGCGGAGGGCAGGCCATCCGCGTGGATCTGGACAAACTTGACAAACTGCTGGACTTAGTCGGCGAGCTCGTAATCTCAGAAGCCATGGTCGCCAACAACCCCGACCTGAAAGGACTGCAGCTCGACCGCTTTGAAAAAGCTGTGCTGCAGCTGGACAAAATAACCAGAGACATCCAGGAAGTAGCCATGTCCATGCGCATGATCCCGCTCTCCGGCACATTTCGCAAAATGAAGCGGCTCGTGCGTGACCTGGCCCACAAGGCAGGCAAAAAAGTAAGCCTTGAAATAATCGGTGAAGAGACCGAAGTAGATAAAACAATAATAGAACAGATCTCAGATCCGCTCGTACACCTGATCAGAAACGCCGTCGACCACGGCCTGGAGGGCGCCGCAGAACGGCTTGCCGCAGGCAAACCCGAGACCGGCCGCGTCACCTTGGAGGCCAGGCACTCCGCCGGCGAAGTATGGATTATAGTAGAAGATGACGGACGCGGCCTTGACCGCGAAAAAATAATCAAAAAGGGCATAGAAAAAGACCTTATTAGCAGCGAAGATCACGAAATGAAGGACGAAAAAATTTGGAAAATGATCTTTGAACCGGGGTTTTCCACCACCGAACAAATCTCCAATATATCAGGCAGAGGCGTCGGCATGGACGTCGTGAAGAGAAACATAGAAAAACTGAGGGGCAAAGTAGACGTGCGCAGCAGGCCCGGCGCCGGCGCCGTGTTCGCTGTGCGCATACCGCTGACCCTGGCGATCATAGAGGGGATGGTAGTAAAAGTCGGCGCCAGCCGCTACATCATTCCGATCAACTCGATCAAAGAATCTCTACAGCCAAAGGCCGGCCAAATCACCCGCACTCCCGGCGGGCTGGAAATAGTCAGCATTAGAGACGAGCTTTTGCCCGTAATCCGGCTGCATGACCTTTACCAGGTCAAAACAAACTGCCTGGACCTGGGCGAGGGCATACTCACAGTCGTAGAAAACGACGAAAAGAAATGCTGCCTGTTCGTGGACGAAGTAATCGGCCAGCAGCAGATCGTGATTAAAGGTCTCTCCAGCTACTTAGGCCACGTCCAGAGCATATCCGGGTGCGCCATTTTAGGAGACGGGGACATCAGCATGATCCTGGACATAGACGACCTGATCATGAGCGCCGAGCAGGTTAAGCGCTAGTGAAAAGTGGGACGTAAGAAGCGGGACGTAGGACATGAAAAATGAGACGTGAGAATGGGGATGTGGGGGAACGGAGGTGAGATATTTGAGCCTTAAAGAAAGGCTGGA
>JAQVLS010000165.1 GCA_028704035.1 Desulfotomaculaceae bacterium
TTCGGGCATAACGTCAACTTCCGCATCGTGATCCCCTGCCGCCAGGGCCTGCGATGACTTTTGATCCGCACCGACCCCGATGGTTATCACCCGCTCGCTTAATCTACGGTTCTTCAACAGGTCGGCGGCAGCGGCAGCCATGCGGCTGTCCGTAGCGACAACCGCATCGATCCCGTTACCCGTTGAAGCCAAAACCTGTTCCAGTGTTGAGGCAGCCATTTGCGGGTCCCCCCGGGGATGATCCTTGACCAGCACAACCTGTACTCCGGGCCGGTCCTTCAGGCGCCGCAGTATGGAAGCAGCGATATCAGTTGAAACCCGGTCATTTTTATCGCCCTGCAATATCACTGTTTTCAAAGCGGCCGCACGCCCCTGGGACGCGTTAAGCAGGTAACGGGCCTGTAGTTCCCCTGTCCTGTCATGGTCGGGCGTGATATAACCGTCAACAGGCGCATCAACCGGAAGTGTTTCCAGCGCTATGACCTTTATATTCGCCTGAGCCAGCCTGCGAACTATCCTGGAGCCCGCAGCGGGATCTACCAGCTGCAGGATTACTGCCTTGATATCCTGGTTCAAAAGCTGGTCGATGTCTTTTTCCTGCTGGGCAGGGTCATTTTTAGCATCCAACCAGGTAATGTTCACTTTTTGTTGATTGCCCTGCTGACCTTGTTGGTTCTGTCCGCCGTTCTGACCCGTCTGAACAGGCACAACATCCAGGCCGGACTGCTGGTTTTGCCCCCCCTGCTGCCCGTTTTGCTGTCCCTGCTCCTGGCCGCCCTGCTGGTTTTGCCCCCCTTGCTGCCCGTTTTGCTGTCCCTGCTCCTGGCCGCCCTGTCTGGCCGACATAGTGTTTTTTATAATCTGGTTGCCGTCCCTTTCCATGTCGGCAAAGCTCACAGCTATTTTGACTTCCTGGCCGCTGTTATTTACGGGTTTTTTCTGAGGCTGCGTTTTCTTGGCACACCCGCATAATAAAAACACACTAATAATTATAAGAAAAAATATCAATGCGTGAAATTTGCTTATTTTGTTCAATAATTTCAACTCCATTCATCAATCTACCTTCATTATGCCTAAAAAGTTGTCTAAATATTGAGGGAAAGATCGAACGAAAAACCTGACATCCTTTGTCACAATATGTAATATGGCCTTCTATTTTCCAGCTGGAATCTTTATAATAGTGACGAGGTGATTATTTTATGAATATCATGTCAACTATTAAAACCCTGACACTGTCTGAAATATTCAGGGTCAAAGAAATGATTGATGCCCCCGCCACACCGGACCTGGTAAAAGCGGTTGAACGCGCCCGGCGTGAGTGGCAGCAAGCTCTCAAAGAGATAAACTATATGGACAGCGATCTGGATGGATATGTTATTTTTAGGATCAATTCGACTGAAAGACGCTACATGGCGCTGTTGGAGCAGGCCAAGAAAGAAGGCATGAGCGCCTGGCCGGAACTGACCCAGCTTTCCTGCGAAGACGAGATTAGCGCCGGTTCAGGCAGCGGAGAAAACGAACAGCTTTGCACAGGCTAAAAAAAACAGCCCCGCAGGTGGAAAACCCGTGAAGCAGTTTTTACACTATACCAGATATAAAATTAAAACCGGCCCAGCTAACGAATAACGAACCTCGTCCTATGACCCGAATATCAGGCGCTTCAACGCCATGGAAATATTTCGCCTGCCACAAAAAATCCGGGGTGCGTTTCGACGTCCCGGATTTTGCTTTACCCGTTCACTATACTGATATACTCATCCCTGACCTTTTGAAAGTCCTCCCAGACCGGGCGTTTTTTGCCTGGATCCCGCAGCAGCGCGGCCGGGTGATAAGTAGGTATTATTTTTATGCCGCTCTTACTGTGTAGCCACTGTCCCCTTGCTTTGGTAATTTTTGCATGGGGATCAACCAGGTTTTGCAGCGCAGTCCCCCCCAGCAGGACGATCAGCGACGGGGAAAGCAATTCAATCTGCCGGTACAGCCAGGGCAGACACTGCCTGGCTTCTTCCGGGCGCGGCGCCCTATTTCCGGGCGGCCGGCATTTTACCACGTTGGCGATATAGGTGTGCTCAAACCTTTCCAGGCCGATTGCCCCCAGGATCTGGTCCAGAAGCTGCCCGGCCTTGCCGGCAAAAGGCCTGCCCAGCCGATCTTCCTCTGCGCCCGGCCCCTCACCGATCAGCATCAGCCTGGCCGTCGGATTTCCCTCACCGAACACCACATTGGAACATTCCGCCCGCAAACCGCAGCGGCTGCAGGCCAAAGCCATTTCTTTCAACTCATCCAGGCTTCCTATGCAGCTTAAATCGTGTTCCGCACTGTACGGCACCTTGTTCAAAATCTCCAACCCCCTACCGCTTCCGGCATGATTATATCACCCGTCAACTAAAATAATCAACGCTGTTTTTTGCCCCATAATTTTTGCAGCCACCGTCCCAGGGGACCAACCGTCAGCAGCTCCACATACCTGCTCTCGTTGCTTTCCGGCACCGGCGCTACTCCCCAGGGTTTCCCGGGTTCGGGCGGCTTGACGACAGCGTTTTTAGCTGTGCCGGCTGGACAGCTTATATAATCAACACTCGCAGGCAGAAAGGAGGACCGCAGCAGGTTGTAAAATTCAGTCCTGTCGGCAAACTTGACCCCGTTTACCGCCACAATTATATCTCCGGGGCGCAGGCCCGCCCGCCAAAACGGCCCCTCCGGCAGCACGTCCATTATCCTCATCCCCTCTTCGGCGGGAACATAAATGGGTTTTCCTTTCAATTCGAGCCATTTACCGATATAGATAACAGCCTCGTGCCCGAGCGGGGAGAATACCGCCGCCAGCAGCGCCACCGCCCGGTTATGCCCGGCCAGTACAGCCAGAGCCAGGAGGATCAGACTGTACAGGCCCAGGAAAATAGAGGATAGCCGGCTTTTTTCAGCAGGGCTCCTGGCAATGGCGATATCGCCGTAACCCAGCCCGGCTAACAGCGGCAGCATAGCAAAAGAGAGATTTTGCGGGTCGCCCACCGCACCGGGCATAATCAGGGGCCACCAACCGGGCATTTCGATACCGCCCTCCGCCACACCCCCGCCGATAACAGCCAGCACTACGATCGGGATGGGCCGGAACCTTTGCAGGGTAAAACCACCGATAATTTTTCCCTCCGGCCCCTTGATATAAGCCGGTACCGCACCCAGGTGACCGCTGACAAAAATCAGGAAACTCTCGACCATATGCAATACGGCCACTAGGGCCAGGATCTGAGAAACATTGATCTGCGGAACCCCGAGAATTAGATTTGACAGGGCCAGGATACCCCCCGCGTAAGCGAAGCATATAAAACGGATATTGAGCATCATTAACAGGATTGCTACCGGCCACAGGTAGTAAAGTTCACCGGAAATAGTGAGGCCGATGAATATGACAAGAAAACTGGCCAGCAAGCCGCCAAGCAGCCCGTAACCGACAGCCGTTATAAAATCCTTCTTTGAGCGCCCCGCTTTGACCCCGAAAAAGCTTTCCCTCATCTTTTCCATCCGGTTATACTGAACGGCGATTATGGCGCACACAACCAGGAACAAAAAAAGGTAAGAAGGGTCAAAAAAGGTCCGCAGAAAAGCTTGCAGGATTAATGGGATTAACTCAAAAAAGGGGAACAGAACGCTTCACCTCGTTTTCACAGGGATGTCAGGGGGACGGGGTTGTTGACACCTTCCCCGCTGTGCCCACAGGGATGTCAGGGGGACGGGGTTGTTGACACCTTCCCCGCTGTGCCCATATCTACAGTAATACGAACATTCCGCTTAATAGGTTTTGGAGGGGATACCTATTCCGGGCGAGAACATTTCTCAGCCCGTCCAATCGGGGACATACCTCAACATGCAGAAATAACCATGCGAGAGGCGTGTCCCCATTCCGCTTCATGCAACTTCGGTACGAGAGAGCCGCCCCCCTTGTACCACGTGAAGAAGCCGCAGGAGTTTATCCCGCGGCAGTTAAGTCATCCTAGCTCGCTATCTTCTGCTTCATAATTTCAACTGCCCGGTCCATCTGCGGGTCGAGGGGAGGTTCCTGCGCCGGCACTGGCACATCCGGCTCTATCCCTTTCAGGTTGATATCATTCTTGTTCGGAGTCAGGTACCTGGCTGTCGTAAGCTTGAGTCCCGCTCCGTTGTCCAGACGGAACAGCGTCTGGACGACGCCTTTGCCAAATGTTTTTGTCCCTACCAGGGTCCCC
>JAQVLS010000166.1 GCA_028704035.1 Desulfotomaculaceae bacterium
AACCCAAGAATCTCCTGTCCTTGTATGGGAGTGTCAAATACAGCGGGGTGTTGAGGTATGAAGATTACTGTAAATATAGACGGGGGCAGCCGGGGCAATCCCGGACCGTCGGCAGCAGCCATGGTTATTACTGATGAAGATGGTAAAGTGATGGCAACAAAGAGCAGGTTTCTCGGAACGGGGCTGACAAACAATTTTGCTGAGTGGAGCGCCCTGGAAGGGGCTGTCAATGCTCTGGTTTACCTGGCGGGCGAGCACGACGGGCTGACCGCGGAGGTGTTGGCTGACAGTGAGCTTGTTGTCCGCCAATTCAATCGTCAGTACAAAATCAAAGAACCGTCATTGCGTGAAATAGCTGAAAAAGTATGGGAAAACCTTGTTATTACCCCTGGGCTTAAAATTACCGTGAGGCACGTACCCCGTGAGGAAAATATACTGGCTGACGCGGCAGTTAACAAAGAATTGGATAGTTACATGGCATGGCTAGAACAGAAAAAAGACTAGATCTATAAAAGGAGGGGCAAGCATGACTTTTATGAAAAGGGTTACTGAAGGCGCAAAATCCTTAGGTGAGGGAGCCAAAACAATTGGGGGTAGGGCTGGTGACTTGGTGGAATCCACCAAACTGAAGTTTGAGATGTCAAAACTGGAAAAAGAAGTAGAAAACAATATTTCAGCTCTTGGTAATCTCGTTTTTCTGAAGTTTAAAGGTGCAGAAGGACATGAGGAAGAAATCAAAAGGCTGCTGGACACCACCAAAATCCTGGAGGAAGAGGTTGCCAAATTTACAGAGCAGATTGAAAAGCTAAACCCCAAACCACCCGTTTGTCCCAAATGTAATGCAGAGTATCTGCCTGCTGCTAAATTTTGCATGCACTGTGGTGAAAAACTAGAACAGGAAAACCCTCCCGCCGAATAAAGAATATTGTTTTGTTTAATAGCATATGAAGATAAAAACCCGTCTCTGATTCTGGCAGTCTATGACGGGTTTTTTGATTTACTGGGGCAGATTTAATAGATGTAAAATATTGTGCTCTATTCAAACAATGGAGATTCTTGTACAATCATACAATAGGCCGAAACCCTGGTAAAAACCGGGGAACGGGGGATGAAATCTTTTGGGGTGAATCCAAATCAGGCGTTAGTCGTGAGTAATCGGTAGTCAGATATAAGAAAGAAATCACCAAGGGTGATTTCCAATAAACCATCCGACATCCGATGTCCGACGACCAACTTCCGAATTGGTAGGGCGTCCTCAACCCGAACCCGTCAGCTAACCTCGAAGGCCAAAGGAGGGGTTATATGCCTTTGTTTTTTCGTTTATCTTTGTGTGTTTTTGTTTTGGGCGTTCTTTTTATGCCCGTTCCGGCGCTGGCTGCCGCCACCCATACCGTTTTGCCGGGTGAAAGCCTCTATGGTATCAGCTGCAATTACGGTATAACCGTTGCTTCTCTAATGAATACCAATGGGATAAAAGATCACTTGATCTACCCCGGCCAGGTACTTAGTATGCCCGGGTTTCAGGCTAGCCAGAACATTACTCCGGATACCCGCAGACCGACCTGCATTGTACAAGCAGGGGACTCCCTCTGGCTGATTGCCCAAAAATACGGTGTAAGCTATCAGGACCTCATGGCAGCCAACAACCTGAAAAATATCGATATTTACCCTGGCATGGTCCTAAATTTACCTGCCGGCACAGTAGCCCAGACTGCACCGCAGGTAAGCAGGGGAGGAATGTTTGAGCGGCCTACTCCGGCGGATGTAGACCTTTTAGCAAGGTTAATTACCGCTGAAGCAGACGGCGAACCATATGAGGGGAAAATAGGTGTTGGTGCGGTAGTTTTAAACCGGGTAGCAGCCCCGGGATTTCCCAAGACAATACGAGACGTAGTATACGAAAATAGAAATGGGATTTACCAGTTCGAGCCGGTGCAAAACGGGTGGATCAACCGGCTGGCCAGCAGTGATTCGTTAAAAGCGGCAAAAGAAGCTTTGGGGGGAGCTGACCCGACAAACGGGGCAACATATTTCTTTGCCGACTACTCAAAAAGCAACTGGCTGTGGTCCAGGCCGGTAAGCAAAACGATTGGAAATGTGATTTTTTCATTTTAAAGAACAACAATTATAATGAACAACATGTGATGTAGCTCCAAGGAGCTATTTTTTTTCGCGATTTATAGAAGGAATACAGATTTGAAGGGAATTCAAACATCGCTCGAGAATATCGAGAATATACTGAAAGAGAATTTTAAGCGTAGTGGAGGATTAGAATGAAAATTGGCGTGGACATAGACGGGGTACTGGCAAACAGCTTGCCTCTTTGGGTGACAGAACTCAATAAATTTTTCAATAAAAACAAGCAGTTGGAGGATATCCATCTTTACGAAATCCATAAAACCTATGGTATTACCTTTAATGAGCTTAAATTGTTTCTTGAGCGCAAAGGCCGCTTTTTGATGAATGAGCCGGCGCCAATCGCCGGCTCTTCCTATTACCTAGGCAAGTTAAAACAGCAGCATGAAATATGCATCATTACCGCCAGAGACAAAAAATATTACCGGGAAACTTATAACTGGCTGAAGAAAAACAACCTGCCATATGATGAACTTTTGCTGCTCGGCAGCCATGAAAAAAAGGAATTCTGTCTGGAAAAGGGCTTGAAAGTACTGATTGAAGACACCCTCGAAATAGGTATAAAGGTAAGCGCCGCCGGGATCCCGGTACTGCTGATGGACGCCCCTTATAACTGCGGGGCGTTGCCCGAGCTCGTTTATAGAAAACACTCCTGGGAGGAAATATACCGGACGCTGACGGCAAAGCCGCCTATAATTCCAAAATAAAAAAGGAATTACCAGACAGGGGGTTGAAAAGTATAATAAAAGCCCAGAAGTGGAAGATTCCCCCGCATATTCACTGGCTTTTACATTTTTGCAGGACGGGAGACGTCTCATGATTAACAGTATAAGAAACTTTACCCCAAGTAAAGAGCTGTACGGCAGAATGGAAAAATTTCAACAGCGCCTTCGCGCGGAAGAAATTGACGGAGCTTTGATTGTCCAAAACGCTGATTTGTTCTATTTCAGCGGAACCTGCCAGGACGCCCACCTTTTTATACCCGCGCAGGGTGAACCGCTTTTAATGGTTAAGAAAAGCTATGACAGGGCGCTGCAAGAGAGTGCCTTGAACAACATTATTTACGTGCGGAACAGGGAAGATGTTCGCCGGGGCATAAAGGATTTTTTAAAGGGAAAACGCAGGGTCGGGCTGGAAATGGATGTCCTGCCGGCTACCCTGTTTTTAAGATATAAGGCTTGGCTTGATCCGGTTGCAGTTGTCGACGTATCGGCGGCTATCCGTGAAACCAGGATGATCAAGACACCCTATGAGATCGAACGTCTGAAGGAGTCGGCCTGCCTGAGCGCCCAGATGTTCCGCGAGACAACGAATATTCTAAAAGAGGGCATGACTGAGGTAGGGCTGGCCGGCAGGATAGAAGGATTTTTAAGGGAAAAGGGGCACCAGGGCGCCCTTCGCGTGAGAGCGTTCAACCAGGAAGCTTTTATGGGCCACCTGGTGTCGGGGTGGAGCTCAGCTTACCCTAGCTTTTTCAACGGGCCCACCGGCGGCACCGGCACTAACCCCTCCTTCCCGCAGAGCGCGGGCTTTAAGAAAATCGGCCGGAACGAGCCCGTGCTGATTGATTACGCCACCGTTGTTAACGGGTACATTATTGACCATACCAGGATCTTTTCCATCGGCCCGCTGTCCGACAAGCTGGTTAAGGCGCACAATACGTCACTAGATATAAAACGTCGGATAATAAAAGAAACCAGGCCCGGCACACAGGGAATGGACCTCTTTAATATGGCCAGGGACATTGCAGAAAAAGCGGGTTTTATCGAGCAGTTCATGGGATACGGCGAGGGCGTGAACTTTATCGGGCATGGGATCGGGCTGGAACTGGATGAGCTGCCGGTTATAGCGAAAAACTATAAAATGATCCTGCAGCCGGGGATGGTGTTCGCTCTGGAGCCAAAGTTTGTTTTTCCCGCTGAGGGGGCGGTTGGTGTTGAAGATACGTTTGTTTTGAACGAAGACGGCCTGGAACAGCTGACCGGTATTGACGACGGGATCCATGTAATTTAATGCAAAACTATCTTAAAGGGGAGTTAAATTATTTTGGGGTTTAGTGGCAAGAACCTTAAATAA